>CALEEC010000018.1 GCA_937949245.1 uncultured Gemmataceae bacterium
CAATATGCTCGAACACCTCCCGGCGAACCATGACCGAGGAAAAACAAACATGATTCTTAATCAGCATACGATCGAGAATCCGTCCCCGCGGAATCTCCACGCGTGCCGAGGGCAATGCCGAACCATCGGGAGCAATCAGGCAGCGGCGGGTGAACGATACGCCCACTTCGGGGCAGGCTTGCATCATGCGGTATTGTCGCTCCAATTTCGTCGGTAGCCACAGATCGTCGGCATCGAGGAAGGCAATCCGGTCGGCACGCGCTAAGCGTATCGCCAGATTTTTCGCTCGCGGTTGCCCGAGTCGATCGCTACGGAAGTAGCGAATGCGCGTGTCGCTTTGGAACTGGGCCACGACCGACTCAGTGTTGTCGGTCGAACCGTCGTCGATGATGAGCAGTTCCCATGATGGCAACGTCTGTCGCCGTACCGACTCGATCGCTTGGGTGATGTATCGGCCGTAATTGCGGCTCGCCATCACGATACTCACTAATGGTTTCATGCAGAGAGTGCTTTCATGTAGTCATTGGCAATCGGTGAAATACAGAACCGATACTTCCCCGATCGCTCTTGTGGGATGCGATCGACGAATTCCACCTCGTAGGCCATTTCATCGCCGAAGGTGGCTTGCACCAGTTCCCGTATCTGGCGATGCGACTGGGCATTGAATCGTTCATCGCGGACGAGGCGAACGCGAAGGAAATCAATCTTTTCTTGCACGATCTGTACTTGGGCAGCGCCGGTGATTTTGAGGGCAAAGTTTTCCGTGAGTGAAATTCCTGATATAAGACGCCGTGATGGTGTCAACACATAATCAGCCTCTCGGCCTTGGATGCTTTCGATCATGGGTAAACCACGACCACACGAACAAGTGCGTTCGGAACCCAGCACCACATCGCCCACTTGGTAGCGAATCAAGGGCATGGCCATATTGGTGAGATCCGTCAACAAAAGCTGGCCACTGGTGCCGTCGAGTCCTGGACGAAGTTCCGCATAGACCGAGTCGGCGTTCAAATGCAAGCCGTGATGCACTTCGCACGCCGAGGCAATCAAACTGGTTTCCTCACAGCCATAGCGATCGGTCACAGGTCGGCCAAATACTTCTTCGATGACTTGGCGTTCGTGTCGATGCAATAGCATCGCCGTGGATATGATACCATCGGGACGAATGCATTCTTGTTTCGTGCGACGCAGATAACAAGCATACAGATATAAGGAATGAGCATGGCCAAATAACAGACTTGGGGGAGCTGCTCTCAATTGGTTGGTGAAAGCCTGCATGCGTGCATCATCGACATGCAGCGTGTCCAAATAAATGGCACGATCGAGCAACCAGTTGCGCAGCTTTCCTTTCCAACCGTGATGCAGATACTCGGGATTGCCCCAGACTTTGGCGACCCGTCCACCGCGACGATAGCCGCTCCACATATCGGAACGCAGCGTGCAAGCTGTCTTCCACTCGATGGCTTGCCGATTCACGCGAATCGAGAGAGGGACGCCCGTCGATCCTGAAGTTCGCTTCAAGGTTAAGCGATCTTTGGAGAAAGCCGAAGACAACAACTCGGTTTCATGGTCGCGAATATTCTGCTTTGTAAGAATCGGTAACAGACTGAGATCCGATAACGATCGAATATCACTCGGATGCAAGCCACGCGAATCCATGATACGCCGATAGTAGGGGACAGTATCATAGGCATGTTGGATCAGTTGGCGGACCCGAATCCACTGACGATGACGGATTACCTCAGTGGGATCATATTGCGTCTGTTCTAATTCTTTCAAATAACGCAGATGTTGGCTGCCCGTTCGCCAAGCGTCCAGTGGTTGCAGAATGACACGATTTATCGTTGTCCACATGGAAACTGTCTCTCCTTAAGCAGCGTAGCGAGGTGTCAACGACTTCTTGACGACCGCTGGATTCCCCACAGCGACAACCCTATCTGGAATAGGCTTGACTACCACGGTTCCCGCACCAATCACACTTCCTTGACCTATATCAGCCATGATCACCGTACTGTTACCAATCCAGCTATTTTTGCCAATACGAATCTGAGTGAAATGACCTGTCTGATATTGTACCGGCATCTCAGTATCTGCCGAGATATGATGGTGCCGACCACTGAGGATGTCTACATTACTTCCCAAGGCGACCCCTTCTTCTAAGATAACCCGACCGATGGTACAATTTTTTCCAATGACGACATGCGGATGGATCACCACCTTACTATGAGAAAAGGTGGTACCAAACTCGACCTGACAATCCGTCGCAAATTGATCCAAGGTCATCCGATAGAACCCCCGGCGTAAATACACGCCGGTTCGGCCAGGGATCAGACTCAATGCCTGAGACCAACTGACAAAGAGGGTATCGGTGTGAAAGATGCTTTGGGACAGACGAACGATCAGCCAAGCAGGAGCGGTCAGCACCACCGCGAGTGCTACCAAAAGGGTCCGAACGACGGTGCGGAGTCGCAGTGGGGAGCCATCCATAGCGTTTTCCCAAGAGTTGCACGCAAGAATGCTTATCCGTAAGCATTCGTGGGGCAGCACCCGATTCGCGAAGTGGCAGCGATCGTATCACCCCTTGCCGAGCGACGCAATGCCGACTGGAGACGAAATCGATGCTCGCTTTTTCACTTGCCTCTCGCTTTTGCTCCGATACAAGGTTCTCTTGCGCGTTTGCCCTCGATGTTCGCTTTTCGGTGTGATTCGGCTAGAATGACAACGAAAGTTCGCCCACCGTGGGAGATTTGTTGCCATGAACCGTGTTTTCGTCGCTGCCACGCTGCTGGGAGTATTGACATTTCCGCTGTCGCTGCGTGCGGATTCTCCGCCGTCTGCCGAACGAGGACGCGAGCTATTGCTGACGAAAAGTTATGTACCACCGCTGTGGACGGCTCGCGCTTACGCCAACATCGCTCAACAATGGCCTAGTTCTTCGACGGAACTTTCGTTTGAAGAACGGCTCCGCGAACGCTATGGGCTGCATCCGGCTCCTTATCCGAACAACAATCTGCCGATGGGACTTCGCTACGATTCTTTCCTAGGGATTCGTGGCTTGGCCATCGATTGCATGCTGTGTCACGGTGGCTCGATTGGTGGGAAAAGCTACGTCGGCTTGGGGAATACGTCCCTCGATCTGCAAGCTCTGTTCGAGGAATTTACCAAAGCCGATGGCCGACGCCATCTGCTTCCGTACCAGATGTGCAACACCCGCGGCACCAATGAAGCCGGTGCAACGTCCGTTTTTCTGCTTAGTCATCGCAACCCGGACCTTAACTTGCAACGCAAAGCCTACGACCTGAAACTGAAAGATGACCTGTGCGAAGACGTGCCCGCATGGTGGATCTTGAAGAAGAAACGCACGATGTATTACACCGGCGGAGCGGATGTTCGCTCGGTGCGGTCGATCATGCAATTCATGATGTCCCCGTTGAATTCGCCTCAGGTGTTTCAATCGCGGGAAGTGGACTTTCGGCATATCCAGGCTTACATCCTGTCGCTAGAGGCGCCGAAGTATCCGCACCCCATCAACCGCGAGTTAGCCCAACAGGGGGAAAAACTCTTCCTGACGCATTGTGCCTCTTGTCATGGCACTTACGGCGAAAATCCTACCTATCCGAACCGCATCATCCCCATCGACGAAATTGGCACCGATCGCAAACGCTTCGACGGAATCAGCTATGCATTCGGCGAACACTACAACCGCTCTTGGTTTGCTCAGGAACGCCCTGGCTGGTTTCTCGATGAATACCAGGTGCGTGCCACCCCTGGTTACCAAGCCCCGCCGTTGGACGGGATCTGGGCGACGGCTCCGTACCTGCACAACGGTTCGGTGCCCACCTTGGAGCATCTGTTGAACTCCAAGTCGCGGCCGAAGGTATTTACCCGCTCGTTCCGCACCGATTGGGATGCTTACGACACCCAAGCGGTCGGTTGGAAGGTTCAGGAAGTCGATCCGCGTAGCATCACGCCCCAAGATCCCATCGAACGGCGCAAGATCTACGACACCTCGCAACCTGGGCGTAGCAACACCGGTCATACCTATGGCGACGTGCTATCTGACGACGAACGTCGGGCCGTCATCGAGTATCTGAAAACCTTGTAGCCGGGCTTCGGAGCACAGCTTCCTACTGGCCTGCAGTTCGGAAGCTGAGCCGTCCTTGGCAGAAGAGGAGGCGTAGCCCCTCCTCCGGGCCGGGAGACTGGAGACTATTTTGGGCGGACGGTTGGGAAAGCAGAGCAACTCTCGCAGCCGCTGATTCGAAGTTTCTGCCTACAGTTTCTTCAGGAAGATGTTCTTGAACTCGACGCGGTAGTTGTAACTTTGCAACCCGATGTGCCCCGATTTGCGTAGCAACCCGGGGTGCGCTTTGAACTTGTCGGGGTAATCGTCCAGATTAGCATCGACAATTTTGGTGCCGTTCAGCTCGACCTCCACTTTGCGCCCTTTTGCGACGATCCGCATGGCATTCCACTCACCGAACGGCTTGAGCGCTTTGGCCGAGGGACCGACGACATCGTAAATCGCACCGCAAAACTGCGTTGGACGCAGTCCTTTCCAATTCGGATCGTCCAGCAACTGAATTTCAATTCCTTGGTAAGCGGGGTCGCCTATCATTGGCGCTCGTATCCCGACGCCACTGTTGCCCATTTTGGGGAGTTTGAATTCCAGGCGTAATTCAAAGTCGCTGTATTCCTCTTCGGTCATCAGCCAGCCGCCCCCGCCCCCGGAGACGTACATGACGCCGTTATCGACGCCCCAGACGTCTTTTTTCCCGGCATGGACCTTCCAATTGTTCAGATCTTTGCCATTGAACAGTTTCACAAATCCTTGCGGTGCGGGATCATCCGCTCGCGTGTCGGTCCCCATGCCGACAAGCCAGCCATACAGCACCGCCAACAATACCATGGTGTGTCGCATCGTGTTCCCCTTGAAGAAAAAATCGCCATCGGACGCACTAACTTCCGCAAGATGGTCCATCTGGCATTGTGTTCCCTTACTTGTAGACGGAGTGCCCACGGGACGCACTCATCCTAGCCATCGCAAGGTTCGCGGACAGGAGGATCGACTATCCGTAAAATGATCTTGGAGTTGCTGAAGCTATCGACCCCCGAGGACTGCGCGAACTATGCGGCGATCCATGCTGAAATCGAAGATTCACCGTGCCACCGTTACCGATGCCAACCTGGATTACGAAGGCAGCCTCACCATCGATGCAGATCTGCTCGAAGCCGCGGACATCTTGCCGTATGAAGAAATTCACGTCTGGAACGTCACCCGTGGCACGCGGCTAATCACCTACGCCATGCAGGGCGAACCCGGCAGTGGCACGGTTTGCGTCAACGGAGCCGGCGCGCACTTGGTGCATCCGGGGGATCTAATTATCATCGCGACCTACACGCCGATGAAGACCAAACAGGCTCTGCGCCATCAACCGACGGTCGTTTTTGTTGATGCCAAGAATCGGATTCGTCGCGATTTGGCCGATTGAAGTGCCTTGAAAAACACGAATCCCGATCCGCTGACTGCCTCTCCCCCAGCCACCGAATCGGGTTCGTGTTGCTTTCGCACTTTTCTTAGTTGCAGAAACGGTGCCAATTCGCAAGCCAGAATGCCTTTCCAGAAAGAAATCACTCTAAGTTGGTTTCTGAAAGAACTTTACAGCAGAGCAAATTTTCCCAAAATTCCCGCATTTGACTGAAATCTGCCGCTGAATTGCTGAACTTCTAAGCGTCGAGACACCAAAAGATCGGCAATCCCCCATTCAAGCCAATCCTCTTCCGAAAGATGGAGCATGTTGCCTCATCCGTGAAGTGATCCATCGCTGCGATCCGCTCCGCGTCAGGGATGCTCAGTTCGCACTTGGTCTAACTGGTCCCAGCATCGCTGGTTCGTTGGTTCGAGCGCTTGTGTCTCCCCCATTCCGCATGCCTGTCAAAAGCGGGAAGCTCTGCGGTAGCCCTCCTGTCAAATCGGCAGTTTGGCTTGTTCCTCAGGGAAGAGGAATATCGTAAACCTCGCAATTAACTACACTTGCGTTGCAGCAGTTTCCTGGCACGAGAGTTGCTTAGGAAAAAGGGCGATTCGTCTTCGAGACATCAGAAACGTTCGGTCATTGCACCCGTCGCACCGAACGGATGGATTTTCGACTTTGAGGAGTCCGACCCGATGGGAGCCAAACAGCTCACCTACGCCGACGAAGCCCGTCAGAAGTTGCTCGCTGGCGTCTCCAAGTTGGCCCGTGCCGTCCGCTGTACTTTGGGGCCGCGCGGTCGCAATGCGGTTCTTGACAAAGGTTGGGGTTCGCCGAACGTCACCAAAGACGGCGTCACTGTGGCCCAAGAGATCGAATTGGCCGATCCGTTCGAGAACATGGGGGCACAACTCGTTAAGGAAGCTGCCTCCAAGACCTCCGACGTGGCTGGTGACGGCACCACGACGGCGACCGTTTTGGCGGAATACATCTATCGCGAAGGTCTGAAGTCGGTTTCGGCCGGCACCGATCCGATGGCCCTGGTTCGCGGTATTCAAAAAGCCGTCGATAAAGTTGTCGAAGAACTTAAGAACCTGGCCGAGAAGATCGATCCGAAGGATCACAAAGAAATCACGGAAGTGGCGACCATCGCGGCCAACAATGATCGCGAAATCGGCGAGAAGCTGGCCGAAGCGATGAAACTAGTCGGCGCGACCAACGGGGTCATCACCATCGAAGAAGGCAAGACCTCGGAAACGGAAGTGGTCGTTGTCCAAGGGATGCAATTCGATCGCGGCTATCTGTCGCCTCACTTTGTCAACAACCAAGAATCGGTCACCTGCGAGTTTGAGAATCCGTACATTCTCATCTATGAGGACAAGATTACTTCGGCCAAGGCTTTGGTGCCGTTGCTGGAGAGGGTTTCGCAGAAGAAAGAGCCGTTGGTGATCATCGCAGAAGATGTCGAAGGGGAAGCCCTAGCGACGCTGGTGCTGAACAAACTCAAGGGGATTCTGCAAGTCTGTGCGGTGAAAGCCCCCGGCTATGGTGATCGCCGCAAGGCGATGCTCGAAGACATCGCGATCCTCACCGGCGGCAAGGCGATCTTCAAAGACCTGGGCATTCAACTGGAGAATGTCAAGCTCGAAGACCTGGGCCGCTGCAAGAAGATCAAGATCGACGCCGAGAATACCACCATCACCGAAGGCCGCGGCGACAAACGAGCCATCGACGGCCGAGCGGAACTGATCCGCCGCGAAATCGCCAAGACCGACAGCGAATACGACCGCGAGAAATTGCAAGAACGTCTGGCCAAGCTGGCCGGTGGTGTGGCCCAGCTGAAAGTGGGTGGCGCCACCGAAACCGCCATGAAAGAACGCAAAGCCCTGTACGAAGACTCGTTGCATGCAACGCGGGCCGCTTTGGCCGAAGGGATCGTTCCCGGAGGCGGAGTCGCTTTGCTCCATGCTCGCAAAGTGTTGAACAACCTCAACTTGGAAGGCGACGAAGACCACGGCGTGCGGGTGCTGTATCGTGCCTTGGAAATGCCCTGTCGCTTGATCGCCGAGAACGCGGGGAAAGATGGCACCGTCGTGGTCGCTCACATCCTCAAGGGCAACGACAAGAACTACGGCTACAACGCAGATAAGGATGTTTACGAAGACCTCCGCAAAGCGGGAGTCGTCGATCCGGTGAAAGTAACGCGCACGGCCCTGCAAAACGGTGCATCGGTGGCTTGCCTGCTACTGACGACGGAATCGATCGTGGCCGACCTGCCGGAACCGAAACGCGAAGGTGGTGATCCTCATCACCACGACGATCATGGCATGGGCGGTATGGGTGGCATGATGTAAGCCAAACTGGCAGAAAGATTGCGGGATCATTCCTTGACCAGACTTTCTAAATCGGAGACAAATTCCATGAGTACGGTTCTGCGTCCGCTCGATGATCGTATTGTGGTGGAAGTTCTGGAAGCGGAAGAGAAGACCTCGGGAGGCATCCTGCTGCCGGATACGGCCAAGCAAAAGCCCCAACGCGGCATCGTTCGCCATATCGGTCCCGGCAAACTGACGGACAAAGGGGAACGGCTCCCTCTGACGGTGCAAGTCGGCGATGAGATCCTCTTTGGCCGTTATGCCGGCAATGAAGTCGAGATCAAAGGCAAAGAATACAAGATCATGCGCGAAAGCGACGTGCTGGCCAAGATCACCAAGTGATCGCCGGCTTCGGACGCCCGTAGATTCCTGAGCAGGCAACCGCACCCGTGGCCTTCACCTGCGATCGTATCCGTTGCCTGCGTCCAGGAATTCCTCGGCTCCCCCGAATGCCCAAGATCGATGGGATGGCCTGTGCCTCCGGGATGCTGTCGCCGATCAAAATTCTCCAGCGTGTAGACCTGAAATACCAGTTTCAACCAACGACACACAAGCGGATTTACCAATATGGCAAAGCAACTCCTTTACACCGACGAAGCTCGCAAGAAACTCCTTGCCGGCGCGGAAAAGTTGGCCAAAGCTGTCGGCTCGACTCTTGGCCCGACCGGACGTAACGTCATCATCGACAAATCGTTCGGTGGCCCGACCGTTACGAAAGACGGCGTGACCGTCTCGAAGGAAATCGATCTGCCCGACCCTTTCGAGAACATGGGAGCCAAGTTGGTCAATGCCGTGGCCCAAAAGACCAGCGATGTCGCCGGAGATGGTACGACCACTGCCACCATCCTTGCCTTGGCGATTTATCAAGAAGGTCTGCGGAACATCACCGCCGGGGCCAATCCGATGGCCGTCAAGCGCGGCATCGATAAAGCGGTCGCCAAAGTGGTCGAACATCTGCAAAACAAGCTGACCCGTAAGCTGACCAAGAAGGAAGAGATGCAACACGTCGCGGCCATCTCGGCGAACAACGATCCGGCGATTGGCGAGATGATGGCCAATGCGTTCGCTCAAGTGGGCAAGGACGGCGTCATCACCGTCGAAGAAGGCAAGACCTCGGATACTCAACTCGAATTTGTCGAAGGGATGCAGTTCGACAAGGGGTACATTTCGCCTTACTTCGCGGCGCATGATCCCGAACTGAAGTGCGAACTTGAAGATGCGTTCATTCTGATCTACGAAAAGAAACTCGCCAACGTCCGCGAGATGCTGCCGATCTTAGAAAAGGTCGCGGCAAAGAACAAACCCTTGCTGATCATCGCGGAAGATGTCGAGTCGGAAGCGTTGGCCATGTTGGTGGTCAACAAACTGCGTGGCTTGCTCAACCTGTGCGCCGTGAAGGCTCCGGGCTTTGGAGATCGACGCAAAGCCATGCTCGGCGACATCGCGATACTGACCGGCGGTACGTTCATCAGCGAAGACCTGGGCATCAAGCTAGAGAACGTCCAATTGGAACACCTCGGCCGGGCTAAGTTGGTGCGCGTCGAGAAAGAATCGACCACGATCATCGACGGCCAAGGCGATCGTAAGAAACTCGAAGAACGCATCAAGCAGATCCGCACGCAGATGGAACAAACCGAGAGCGAGTACGACAAAGAGAAGTTCTCGGAACGCCTGGCCAAGCTGACCGGCGGAGTGGCCATCATTCGCGTGGGCGCTGCCACCGAAGCGGAAATGAAGCAAACCAAAGCCCGCGTTGAAGACGCGCTGCACGCGACCCG
>CALEEC010000019.1 GCA_937949245.1 uncultured Gemmataceae bacterium
CTCATTCCTGTCGAGTGAAAGGTTCGGCTTGCCAATATTGAGCGGTTGACTTTGCCTCGGTTCAAATCCCTCCGCCTCAGTCGGGGCAGAATTCCTCCATCTCACTTGGATTCGGTAGATGGTTTCGGTAGCGTGGCTCGCTTCGAGATGAATTCGAGGGTTGCTTGAATGCAAGGATCTCGTTCATCGGCGACCATGTTGATGATGATCGTGTAATGGTTCCGATCCTTGATGACACGACTGACAGCTTCGACGGAATGCTTTTTCAATTCTTGGCAGAAATCTTCCGCCATGCGATCTAAGGTCGGAAAATCGCGATCGGCATACATCAGCAGAAAGGGGGGATGTTTGTCGCGAACATGCGTGATTGGTGATGCTTGCCGGCAAACTTGTTCATCTCTGCCAAAAGCAGCATGGAAAATCGGCACGCGGGGCGATATTTGAAACACTCCACTTAAGGCGATCACTCCCCGCAGTACGTCGAGGGTTAGTTTCTCCGCTTTCAGGTACGATTCATCCGTGGCGAGTAAACCGACAAGGTGCCCCCCTGCGGAATGTCCGCTAACAAAGATTTGATCCTTCCGTCCGCCATACTTGGCAATGTTGGTGTACACCCAAGCAAAGGCCTTCGCCACATCCTCAATGTGAGCGGGATGCTGCACTTTGGGAGATAGACGGTAATTGATAATCACCGCCCCCACCCCGAATTTCGCAAAGTTTTCTCCCAGTTTGGCATACAAATTCTTGTTCCCCGAACGCCAACTCCCCCCATGCACGAAGAAAAGGACGGGAAAGTCTTTGGCTCCGATGGGGCGATATAAGTCCAGTCTGTGCCGCTCGGGGTCCGCTTGGGAGTCCGCTCGATAAAGTATGTCGGCGATGCGCTCGACTTCAAAACGTGGCCGAGGAACCGAGGTAGCCTCCGTTGCCGAGGTGGAAGGGTTGACCACCTTCGGGGGTTCCGCCTTTGCTACTCCCGTTCCTGAGAACCAGAATATCCCACTGCACCATGACCACAACATCCATCGGATGATCTGCATCGCCCATCACCTCAGAACATATCCCTCGATCCAACGCAGTTGCGTTTTTTCAGAGCAACCCGCACGATTGCTCCCGACATGGTTAGTTTCTTCCTTTAGAAACCTCACCGCAAGGAGTATTCTCTCTCGATTGTTGCCCAGAGAGGCAAATTCTGCTGGCATGATGAATCAGATTCGGTATATTCGTTTTACCCTACCTTACTATCAGGAGAACGCATTATGACCCACTCTCTGGCACGCCGTGATTTCCTCGGTTACACGAGTTATGGTTTGGCAGGCATCGCGTTGGCATGGTTGTTGAACCGAGACACGCATGCGGCAAGTTCACGCCCTCTGCCGGCGACGCATCATCCGGCCAAGGTGAAACGAGTCGTCCAAATCTTCGCCGTGGGGGGCGTCAGTCATGTCGATACCTTCGATTATAAGCCAGAACTGGAACGGCATCATGGTCAAGAGTTGACGAACAAAGGCAAAATTGACACATTCTTTGGCCAACCTGGACGGCTAATGAAGAGTCCCTTCGCTTTTCGCCAACAAGGACAATCGGGGCATTATGTTAGTTCTCTTCTGCCCGAAATTGGCTCTTGTGTCGATGATCTCTGTTTCCTGCATGCAGTGCAGGCTAAAAGTTCCAACCACACCCCGGCCGCTTTTCAGCTCAATAGTGGCTTCGTGATGAATGGTTTTCCTGCAATGGGAGCGTGGTTGTCGTATGGTCTGGGGTGTGAAACCGAAGACTTGCCCGCGTTCGTTGTTCTGCCCGATCCGCGAGGTCTGCCCGCGGGAGGTGCGCTCAATTGGAGCAGTGGCTTTCTCCCCGCGACGCATCAAGGCGTGGCATTTCGCTCGACCGGCGAGGTTATCCCCGATCTTTCCACCCCCGGCACCACGTCATCGGCGGCACGATCTGCCAGCTTAGAGACTCTGCAACAATTCAACCGGGACTTTGCCCAGTCGGACGCTACGGATTCCAGCCTGGTAGCACGAGTGCGAGCTTACGAGTTAGCAGCACGCATGCAAATGCGTGTCCCCGAAGCTGTCCGCATCGACGATGAACCCGATGAAGTCCGTCGTTTATACGGACTCGATCGGCCCGAATCGGCCGGCTTTGGTCGCAACTGTCTGCTCGCTCGCCGACTGTTGGAACGTGGTGTTCGATTCGTTCAACTTTGGCACGGTGGCTCGTTTGGCGGATCTCCGCGGATCAATTGGGACGCCCACGAGGATGTGGTCGATAACCACACTAAACAAGCCGCCAGCATGGATCGTCCGGTAGCTGGCTTGCTCAAGGATCTGAAGCGACGTGGAATGTGGAAGGATACCTTAGTTCTCTGGACGACGGAATTCGGCCGAACGCCATTTACCCAAGGCATCAATGGCAAAGGACGCGATCATCACCCCCTCGTTTTCACGATGTGGTTAGCTGGTGGCGGGGTGAAAGCGGGCTATGCGTATGGCAGCAGTGATGAGGTCGGTTACAAACCCGGTGACAATCCCGTGACGCTGTACGACTTCCATGCCACGGTGTTGCATTTGTTGGGATTGGATCACGAAAAATTGACCTACTACCACAACGGCATCCAACGTCGATTGACCGATGTCCATGGCGAAGTCATCGAGGACATTCTCGCCTGAAATCCCAATGCACGCATTCCTCCGAAGCAGGACAGGAGCATTCTTCGATGCCCTTCGTTCGCGGTGTCAACGGTGACGTGCCTGCTGACTCGTTGGGGGTTTGCTACACCCATGAGCATATCATCATCGATCCAAGTTTTACGACCTTGCAGACCCCCGACTTTCTGTTGGATGATGTCGAATTGGCCTGTCAGGAACTTGCCCAATTCTATGCCCATGGCGGCCGAGCGATGGTCGATTCGATGCCCTGCGATGCGGGGCGTAATGTGCGAAAACTCGCCTGCATCTCCGAACGTACGGGCGTGGTGATCGTGGTGCCGACGGGCCTCCATCTAGCCAAGTATTACGATCCGGGCCACTGGGGCAATTTCTATTCTGCCGATCAATTGGCCGAGCTTTTCCTGGCCGAGATCGTCGAAGGCATCGACGCTCACGATTACAATGGCCCCATCGTTCAGCGAACCCCGCATCGAGCCGGGGTCATCAAGATCGCTACCGATCTTACGTTCACCGCACGCGAAGAGAAAATCTTTGAGGCGGCCGCCCAAGTCCACTTGCGCACCGGATGTCCCATCTTGACCCACACCGAACAAGGGACACTCGGCCTTGAGCAAGCACATCGTTTGATCGAATTGGGGGTCGCCCCTCGACATGTTTGCCTATCGCATACCGATCGGAAACCCGATTTGGCCTATCATCGAGAACTGCTGCAAACCGGAGTTCGACTTGAGTACGACAGCGCCTTTCGCTGGAAGTCTTCGCAAGAGAATCCCACACGCGATTTGGTGTTGTCGCTGATCGATGAGTTTCCAGAGCAAATTATGTTGGGAATGGATGCTGCTCGTCGGGGCTACTGGAAAAGCTACGGCGGAGCCCCGGGGCTTTCCTTTTTGCTCACCACCTTCACCGAAGACTTGTATCGTCACGGTTTAAGCCCCGACCATTGGCGGAAAATCTTCATCGATAACCCCGCCTCGACTTATTCCTTCGCGGTTCCGTCTTCTTCCCAAGGCTCATCCTCCAACTAGGCACCTTGTTAGGAATCTTGTCATGCTCGCAGGTATCTTGTTAGGAATGTCGATCGGTTGTCTCGGCCCTTGGTTGGTCCAAGAACCGATGCTGCCGATGCTCCCACCGACAGTCCGCGAACTGGAACGGGCTAAGGCACACCTAGCGGAATTGGAACAGAAGCATCAGAGATTTGCCAAACTTCTCGAATTACGGGCCGTTTCGCTCATGGAATACAACGCGGTTCGCGCTCAGTTAGCGGAGGCTCGGGTTGCCGTCGAACTGCTGACCTTGCTGAGCATCCGCGAGACGGAATACGACGCTGCTGTGAAACTCCGCGAACAGAAGGCCATCTCTAACGCTGAATTCCTGCGAGCCGAAGTCCAGTTGGAACAGGCCAAA
>CALEEC010000020.1 GCA_937949245.1 uncultured Gemmataceae bacterium
GAAAGATGTTGTCTGTTTTCCCACCGTTTCACGGCTAGATGCCGATGAACTGAGAGCCAACGCGATACGTTCCAATGGATTGATCCAATGGATTTCTGGAACCCTATCCAGTGGCGTGCCATCGGGAGTTTGTTGTTCCAAAATCAGGTAGAAATGGGTGAACAGGCTCAATCCAGCCCAACTCTCCTGCACCGCTCCTTTCGTCACCTGCTCGCCCAACAAGACTTCTCCCCCGAGTTGTTGGGCCAGATATTCCGCATCGCCCCGAGTCGTTGCGAGCGATTCTAGCTCCAGTGGTGCTTCCCTCCCCCAGCGGATGTAGCCTTGCGAAGTTTGCCTCGGTTGAGCACGCACGCCGAGCCAACGACGTAAGCGCTCCCACCAACGAGGATAAGGCGTTCGCGAAGAACCGAACTGGGGCGCGGCTAGATGCAGGGGGGGCTTCGTTGCGGCTGGGGTTGGCTCGGCGAGTCGGAGCAGATCTCGACCACTCCCGATATACTGCACTTGATGGCGTTCCCCGATACGAACCGACGCTTTTGCAATCGGCAGCACTTCCATAGGGAAATGCACCAATTCTCCATCCGGCGAAACGATCCAACGAGTGCAGTCTTGAATCCACGGATAAATTTTTTCTAAAAGAGCGGACCCGAGTTGAGTCAGAAGGTCATCGACCGCCTTCAGCGAAAGAACCTCACGCTCCTCGGCAACGCGTTGGCGAAAATGGCGGATGAGCCGATCGATCGTATCTGCGGGGCCAAGTTCCACAAAACGCACCGTGTCCGGTTCCCCAGCCTTCAAGAGAAAAACGCCGTAATATGCGGGAAGCCGCTTGGCTGCTTCAAATCCCCCTAGGAAATAACGCTGGAAATCGAGTTTCGGAAACCGCACCACATCGAGCAATACACTTCCCGGAAGTAACGCAGCGGAAACCCGGGCACGATCCACCGTCCAACGACGCTCGATTCGGGGCAATTCAGGAACTCGCTCGGCCAACTCGGCGATCAGTTGATCGTAATCATCAAGCCACTGGGCGAGAAGTTGATCGTGGGTATCTTGTTCTTCAGGACCAGGACCATTAGCCACACGAAGGGCTATCTGCACTCGCAAAAGGTGTAGTTTTCGCAGGGAGGTTGCGTCTTGAGGATAACGTTCGCGCAATTGCTCGTAGGGGTCTTCCGCAAACATCTCGACCCAGATCGCTTTCCGTTTCAGCGACAGTTGACAGGCCGAATTCATCGCTTCCTGAGAGTGGGCAAAGTGTTGCGAGACTAAGGAGAGAAACTTGAGCCAATCTTCCTGAAACGAAGCCACAAAAGCATTCCGCTGGCGTTGGACGGGCAGGGCAGCCAAGGACTGGACCAGTCGATCTTGCATTCGCATTGCCTGATCCATCAAGGTCAAAGCCTCGGCTTCCCGGCCACTGCCTGCACAGACAGCCGCCAGGTTGAGCAAGCCGCTCACCCGCTCCGCGTTGATCGCTCCGAGGGTTTGACGATCGATAGCCACTACTTGGCGCAGCAGCGGTTCCGCAAGTTGCGGCTCGCCACGTTCCAGATGCAGCATCGCTAAGTTGTTCGCGGGACCGGCCAACGTGCGATGGGCGTCGCCGAAAGTTCGCCGCAATACCTCTAACGCTTGCTTGTACAGGGGTAAAGCCTGGGCGTATTTCTTGTTTGTTCGATACGATTCTGCCAACTGATGCAAATGGGGAGCAATCATGGGGTTCGATTGCCCCGTCGCTCGCCGAACCGTTTCCAGATTTTCCTTCAGAAGAGGCTCCACGGCAGCCTGATCTCCTAGCATCTGATACATGGAGGCCAGGGCATCGACAGACTTGATGTAATAAGGATGGTTTTTGCCAACCGCTTGAATGGTAATTTCAATCGCTTGTTTATGAAGTGCCTCCGCTTGGTTGAAATCTCCTTGTAGGAAACGCACGACAGCGAGGTGATTGAGCGCCTCTGCGACACTGAGATGGAACTTTCCGAGGTTCTCTTGCAAACAACGCGTCGCACGCCGATACATGGCTTCTGCGTCGGCGAGTTGATTGCGTGCTTGGAGTACAGCCCCCAAGTACAACATGGCCTCGGCTGTCTCGGGATGTTCTTCTCCCCGAACTTCGCGCACCATATCAAATAGTTCTCGTGCCAACCGCTCCGCTTCGGGAAGAAAGCCAACAGCACGATTCCATTGAGACAGATGAAAGAGATCCGATGCTATCGTCGGATGAGGTGCTTGGAAGATTTTGCGATGAATCTCATAGGCTTCTAGCAAGAGCGGTTCCGCAGCGACATAATCTCCCATCGATTGCAATAGTAAAGCATATTCCTTGATCGCCAGGGCTAATAAAGGGCTGTCGGGCGCTTGCAGAGTCCGTTGTTTCTCCACCAGAAAGCGGAATAACGGTTCCGCTTGATTATAATCCCCAGTTTGCTGATAGAACGCTGCCTGACTTTGGATGGCTCGCAGAGTATCTGGATGGTCTTCTCCATACACCGATTTTAAGATATCGACGGTCTGGCGAAACAGAGGTTCTGCCGCTTCGTGATTGCCCAAAGCCTGTTCGATGACGCCGAGATTATTCAAGCATTGGGCCACTTCATGGTGCTGTTCGCCATAAATCAGTTTGCGAATCT
>CALEEC010000021.1 GCA_937949245.1 uncultured Gemmataceae bacterium
CGGCGGACGGTTCCACTTTGGCTTCCGCGATCACTTTGTCGACGGTTTGCACAATGCGAGCGACCACCGCTTCCGCTCCCTGCTCTGGCGTGGTCGATTGCTTGACGCGGGCCAACAGGCGAAATTGCTCATCGAACAGACCGGCCAAGATTTTCGTTCCCCCCAGATCGACCCCGATCCAATACGTATCCGCCATCTTTGCTCCCTTCGTGCTGTTCGTCTGGTTCCGGTTGTTCGCCCCGTTCCCTTGGTTGCTTCGTTCTTGTGGTTCACCTTGTTCCCCCTGTTCGACCTGCTGGCGACTCCGTGGCTGCGATGCAGGTTCGTCAGGCTGCGTTTTCTGGCCATTTTATGGATCACTTGTGAGAAGGAACGGAGGTAGTTTGCTCGTCGCATTTTTTCCTGGAGCGATCGGCTGCCTGGCGTCGATGACCAAGATACGCACCCATCTTGTCCTGGATTCGGCACGGAGGCCTATGATGACGTTCAAGCCAGCACTAGACATTTCCGAGGCGTTACCACCGATCACGCCCTTGACCTTACCCCCACGTCCGGTTTCGGCGTTGCTGGAAATCGATCCGTTTCGCACGACCCGCACCGCTGAAGACCGCGAAACTGCCGTGACTCGGCCGCGAATGGCAGCGACCAACTTTCTGCAAATCACCACGCCGGCAACGGCAACGCCCCCTTCGTCCTCGGCCCGCGGCTGGCTTGTGTTGACGCCGGTGTGGGGATTGGGGATGGCACTTGTAGGGATGCTTTTATGGCAAGGACCACGTCTAGGTTGGAGTTTGGCCAAAATCCGTGAAATGCTGCAATCTCGGTTGCCGGGCGACCTGGGGCAACCGCTGCGACAAGCGAGCGAATGGCTGCTGACACTGACACCTTGGCCAACGTTCGTGATCGTTGGCTTGATCAGCTTGGTGATCTGTTGGGGATTGGAACGCTGGTTGGGAACAAAGCGTCTGTGCTGCTGGACGATCTCGGCCGGATTGGCCGGTTGGTTGACGTCATGGGCCTGCACCACGGTCAGCGGACAAATGTGGCTGCATCACCTGATTGCGACACTGCAATTTCATTGAGAAGGCGCAGTGCGGGGCACCGGCCTGGCATGGAATGGCCTGGCATGATACCGTACTCAGCACAGCATGGCGGCATGGAATGGCTCGGCGATTGCCATGGTGCTTGGCAAGGCACGGCAGCACGGCATGACGGTACGACACGGCGGATTGACGCCCGCCGCTCAGGTCAGGGGGTAAGCATCTTTCCGAGCGGCGGGCGTCAGCCCGCCCGGGAAGACCTGACCACGGATGCAGATTCAATTACGCCACTGCACCCTGGTGAAGTCGGGGCGTAGCAGTTGCGTGCCGAAATGGGGGACGTTCACGAACACGCCGTACTTCTGCACATACACCATCTGACCGTAGGGTTTCTGGAAAGAAACCGGCCCTTGGGCCGTATCCACCTCTAGTTTGCCCCAATCGTTTCTCTCGAAAGAGTAGACCCAATGTTCGTCCTTCCCGCCCAGCGGGATGATGGCCAGGGCCGATTTTGGTTCAGGACAATATTCGATCACGCAGGGCAGCCCGGGGAGTTCGTGTTTCGGCTTGAGGTCGATAAAACGATTCGTGGCGATGTCATAAACCTAGGTGCGCTTGAAGCCGTTGGGATTGTTCTTTTCGTGGTAGCTGTATTCGCACCACAAAATCTGCTGGCGATCGGATGCATAGCAAAACGGCCGCGACTCCGCTAGACGCATGGGGAATGGCGGCGCAACCTCAAGGACCGTAAGCCGATTCTTGTGGATGTCGTAGGATCGGAAAAAGGTTCTCACGATTCGCGAATCGTAGTAACCGGCCGGCACTTGATGAATGTCCAGGGTGCGCCCTGCTGGATCGATCATCTGCACTTGGAGGTGATCGTCGGGGGCGTCTTTGGGAGACTTGTCAATCTCGCCAATCAATCGCTCGCGCCAGATGTCCCCGCGATCGATGTCATAGAAGTTGGTCACTCGGGGATCGGTGAACTCGGCGTTCGTTCCCATAGCATACGCACTGCGGTAGGACATACCGACATAGCGAAACATTCGGCCATCGAAGGCGGCATATTGGTTACGCATGTGCCCCGCGCGTGCCTCCCCCCCAGGCCGAGCGTGGAGCCTTCCCAACCAACGATGGGAATGTTGTCATTGTGGCGTCCGACGCCGGTAGTCCAGCGGTTCGCCCCTGGCGAGTAAACATCGACATTGCTGACTTGATAAGTGGAGTGCCCGCCTCCGAAGTAGACGACCCAGCCCTGCACGGGATCTACGGCGAGGTTGCCCCAGTCGCGGCGTGCCGGCTCACGGGGTGGTTTCGCTTGTACCCAGACATTGGCGGGGAGGTTCTTCAGTTTGGCTAACTGCTCTGGATCGTCGGGGGGAATCACTTGGGGACGAATTGGCGGAGCAGGCACGAATGCCGGTGCGACTTCGGCCGGCAAAGCCTTCAGGTCCAGCCGGAGTGCGTAGGTCACTTGCGCCTGTCCAATCCCTTCCGGTTGGGTTAGCAGCAGCAGACCAGCTTTCTCATCGAGCGCGAGCATCTGGTTCGGCGTGCTTCCCTGCGTGTGACCGACCCAGTAAACTTGCCCTGGCCAATCTTGCTCTCCATGCTTCCACCATTGGCCTTGGTCGAGGTCGAGCGACCATAGCGTGGCTTTGGCCGGCTTGCCGGCTTGAAGCGTGACGAGCAGCACGCGTTCGCTTTTAGGATCGTAGGCCAACAGGGGCAATCGCTGCCGTGGCGGACGATGTTTGCAGGGCAACTCGCGCCATTGCCGGGTTTTGCAGTCATAGATCCAGGTGTCGTTCAGTCCCATCGAGAAATCGTTGAACGCTTTCGGGTCGTCGAGATCGGTGCGAACAAGACTGTTTTGGCCTCCGAACATCACGATCACTTGGCGTTTCGGGTCGTACACCATCGGTGCAGCGCAGCGTGACGGCGGTTCCACCCGCAAGACACCTTCGAGCGTTTCATTCATCCGCCATAGCGCATCTCGTCCGATGGCTAGGGCTTCGTCACGTTTGTCGGCAAGCAGAGCATCTCGGCAGGCTCTTGCTTGGGCCGGAACCTGAGCCAAGGCATTCTGAATGTTGGGGGAAAGATTAAGCCGTTCCACTTCCCCAACGATCGCCTCCAGATTCTGCACGACCTCTTTGCTCTTGGCCGGATCGGGTTGACGTCGCAGGTGCCATAGGGTGTCGAGTAGGTGACTGAACTTTCCCATAACAGCGATCAAGTCTTTGCGTGCTTTCTTGACCTCATCGGTGCCGAAAGTGTCGGAAACCCGTTGCCAAGTGCCATCCTGGAAGCTGAACCGTAAGGTTCCGTAATGGCCGGTGATCTGGCCCGTGATGGGGCGTAGGTCGGTATTCTTAGCAGTAAAATGCGGAAACATGACAATTTCATCGTGGACGGGGTCGTAGCAGGTTCCTACCCCGTAGACCGGCGGCCCGCCTGGGAATTCTTGATCATACAAGATCGTCTTGGCCGTGATGGTTTCCCATTTTTTGGTTTGGGGATCGTAGGCCGCCATCAGCCCAGCCATGGCATAAACGAGTTTCTGTATTTTGGAATCCTAGGTTCCGCCGTACACAACCATGGCTGGTTTGGGGGTACCATCCTTCCGCATCTCTCCTTTGCCGGTGTAAGAAATCGCGCTGCCGGAACCACCGCCGACGATTCCGACATCGGTGGCCGTGCTGGCATAGTCAGAGAACCACTGCAGTTTCGTGGCGTCGAAGGCACGCACGTCGTTCCGCCCCGCTTTGCCCGAGCCATGGTAGGCGACTGCTCCCCAATGCAGCACTTGTCCGCGAGCAGGCACATAAACTGGGCTGCTCCAAGAGTACCCCGGCGAGGTGTCCTCGGTAGATAATTTCACCCAGCGGTTCAATGGGAGTTCCCGGGACGCCGCCCTCCCCTGCCCGACTAAGGTTCCGACTACGACAACCAGAGCCAACAGTAGTGGTGGAGATACACTCATCCTCGAAAATGAAGCCTGTTCCACGCGTTGCGTTGGGTTCATGAAATTCTCTGGGCAAGAGGTTCGCAAAATCGCGTCTCTCGAAAAATCAGTATAAGGTCGTGCCACGCTTTTGCCCAAACAAATTTGTTCGATTGGAAGGAGCGATCTGGTCCTGTGTAGGATGGTTCCCGACGCTAAAATGACGTCAGTATCGACCTTTGCCCGTGGTCGTATCTTCCCCAGGACGAGATCGAATACGATGAGTGAAGCGGACGAATCGTGTTTATGGCATGCCGTGCTGGATGCGGAACCGGACGACGAGTTGCCGTCGTTGATCTACGCCGACTGGTTGGAAGAACACGGCCAAAGCGAGCGAGCCGAACTGCTGCGGATCCAATGGGCGTTGGCCGGTTCGGCCATTTCGCCTGAGACACGCTATCGCTTGCGTCGTCAGGAGGAAACGCTCTTTCGCCGTCATGCCACGCTTTGGGCCGGCCAATTGTCGCGCGCGTGTGAGAAACTCAGCGAGTGGGGCAGTTGGGAATCGTTTGACGGCTGGCGGATCGACGCCGGCCCCGATCCGCGAGCGCTCGGCGGGAGCATGAGCCTGTTGTATCAACGTGGCCGAGCCATCTGGTCGTTGGAATCGCCGTTGCCGGTGCTGCGCGAATCGTTCGACACGCTGGGGCCGCAAGCTCTCCGCGATGCCCTGGTCATTGGGCTGAGTTTGAACCATCTCCCCGAAGATACGTTGACCGACTTCGCTCGTTGCTCGATCTTAACGCACCTGGCCGAGTTGCGCCTCGAATCGCACTCGTTGGGACGCGAAATTCTGCGTGCTTTGGGACAATCGGACTTATTGCGTCGTTTGCATACTTTGCGCATGCCGAACCTCTGGCTGGACGATGCCGCCCTAAGCGAATTGGCCAAAGCACGTTCGTTGCAACACTTACGCGAAATCAGTCTGCATGTCGCCTACACCACTGCCGAGGGGGTGCGCACCTTGGCCGATGCCCGATCGCTGCAAGGTGTGCGTCGGCTGACATTGAATGCCGCCAGTGTGGTCCAGGGAGCTTTCCAGCAATGGCTCCGTTTGCCGTGGTTGGACCATGTCACCGACTGGACCTTGTCCGACTGCATCTTGCATGATATTGGCTTGGCTTCGCTAGCAGATCGTGAACCTTTGCCCCACCTGAGACGTTTGAGTTTGACGCAATCGACGGTGTATCGCGATGGTTTTCGGGCTTTGGCGCGGACGCAAGCGTTGCCGGCATTGCGCGAATTGGATCTATCCCTGATGCATGGCCCCGACGGTTGCTTGGTGCCTCTGAAGGAAGGAGAATTGCTCGAACGTCTGGAAGTGCTGGATCTGACGGGCAATCATTTGGTAGCCGATCATGTGGCAAGGCTCTTGGATCGTCCACGTTCGCAACTGCGTTGGCTGAATCTGGAACGCAATTGGATTGCTGCAGCAGGTGCGGTAGCCTTGGCCGACTCGCCGATGCTGGCCCAAGTCCGTCGGCTCGATTTGGGAGGCAATCAGATTGGGGATCGCGGATTGATTGCCCTGGTCCGTTCGCCTTACGTCGGCTCGTTGCGGGAGTTATCGCTGTGGGACAACGCGATTAGCGATGATGGCTGGCGGGAGTTTCTGGCTTCACCTTTGGCCGACCAATTGGAAAGTTTGGATGTCGCCTCGAACCGCTTGACGGACCATGCACTCACGCTGTTGGCCCATGCGGGGCGGATGCAGCAGTTGCGTCGGCTCAATTTGTCGCGCAATCCTCTGGGGCGTACAGCCATGCTGGCGTTGTTACGCGACTCGGCGTTGGACCCATACATCGAATTGATTTTCCCTCTGAATCCGGGATGTGAAGATCCGACGCTACTGCGCAAATTCCGCGATCGCTTCCCAGCTTGCCGGATGTAAGCAGCGATAGAGAGATAGAGAGATACGCAGCGAATGCGAGCAGTGATGAGGTTCTTTCAGGAGGGACAAGCGTCGTGGTTCATGCCTTTCGATTTTTTGATGACGGGGTTTTCGACAAGGCATTTTCGACAAGGCGTTTGCCCTCAGAGCATAGGGCGTTTGCCCGTCATGTCATGCCAGATGATGCCAATCGTTACGCCCGCCGTGCATGCCATGACATGCGTGCCAAAGTCTCATCGCGTGTTTGTCACCTCGGCGGGCATCAGCCCGCTGCTCAGAGAAGCCACGTCTTCCCGGGCGGCTCAAGGTAGACTACCGCCGAAGGTTCGGATAGCGATACAATTGGGGCAGAGGCTGACGCTTGGCGAAGCCGGAGGATCGGTACTTGCACAGGATTTAGGCCATGCCTGTTATGGATGCGTCCGCGTCGGTGGAAGCCTTGACTCAATTGCCGACGTTGTTGCGCCAGGTGGCCGGCTGGACGGAGTTAACTGCCGCATTGGCTGCCCGACGCTCTGGCAGCATCGATGGCACTTGGGGTTCGTCGGCCGCTTTAGCCACGGCAAGTTTGGCGATCGAGGTGCCCCAAACTCTGCTCGTGGTCCTCGCTCACCCCGGCGATTTGGAAGCCTGGCATGACGATTTGTACTCGCTGTTGAGCATCGAACCATTGGTGTTTCCCGCTTGGGAATCTTGGCCGATCGATCCGAAAGCTCCTGTGGATGACATCCCCGGCCAACGCCTGCGGGTCTTGCAGAAACTGGCATCCGAGACGCCCCCGAAACTGGTGCTGAGTACTATCGCGGCACTGATGCAACCGGTGCCCGAGCCGGCCGAGTTGGCGAAACGCGGCCGAAAACTCCAGGTCGGCAAACTAATCGATCTGGAAACCTTTCTCCCGTGGTTGATCGAACACGGCTACAAACGCGTCGATGCGGTCGAGTTGCCCGGAGAATTCAGCCGACGTGGGGGTATCCTCGACATTTTCTCCCCCGATGCCGAGCATCCGGTACGTTTGGAACTGTTCGGCGATGAAATCGAAGCGATTCGCCCCTTCTCAGTAGCCACGCAACGCAGTCTGGGCGATTGGAAAGAGGTGGCCATCATCGGTAAGAGTGAAACCCATCGCGATGGCCAAGTGAAACTCGAACGCGGCCACTTGGCCGATTGGCTGCCCAGCGAATCGTGGATCGCCTTGGTCGAACCCAGCGAGTTGCAAGAACAGGGCAAGTTCTTTTTGGAACGCGTGCCCGATCCGGTGGGGTTATTTTCAACCAATACGGTTTTTCAGCAGGCTTTCCGCTTTCCTAATATCATCCTCTCGACGATGCCGACCGCTTCGATCGAGACGACCTGTCATTTGCGCGTCGAATCGGTCGAACGCTTCAGTGGCAACGTCCAGCAAGTCCGCGACGAATTGGACGGGATCGCATCCAGCGACCGGGTGCTCATTGCTTGTCACAACGAAGCGGAGATCCATCGCCTGCAAGAAGTGTTGGCCGCTGGGAAGTTGGCTCAATCGGATCGATTGCGGCTGACGGTGGGGCATGTGCATGCCGGTTTTCGCTTGGTCGATCTGGGAATCGTGGTACTAGGTAGTCACGAACTGTTCCACCGCGACCCGGCTCCCATCGGCGAGAAATCCGGGGCCAGTGCCGCCAAACGACGCATCGAATCGCGAGCCATCGATAGCTTCCTCGATCTGAACGAAGGGGATTATGTGGTGCATGTGGCCCATGGCATCGCCATTTTTCGCGGTATGGCCATGCTCCCCTCAGGGACTTCGCACAAGCCGGCCGAAGCACATGAATTGACGCTCCGCGAGTCGGAAGAGGACGAATTCACCGATGCTCATCTACGAGCGCATGCCAAAGAAGAACACCTCGTACTCGAATTTCGCGACGGGGGCCGATTGTATGTGCCGGTGTCGAAGATCGATTTGGTGCAACGCTACATCGGTGGTAGTCGAACCCAACCGGAACTGTCGAAACTCGGGGGCACGTCGTGGGCCAAACGCAAGGAAAAGGTCGAAGCCGCTGTTCGAGACTTGGCCGCCGAGATGATCGAGATGCAGGCGATTCGTGCTTCGCAGCCGGGCTTTGCTTACCCTCCCGATTCACCTTGGCAGATCGAATTTGAATCCACTTTTCCCTATCAGGAAACCCCAGATCAACTGACAGCAATCCAGGAAATCAAAGCCGACATGCAACGACCACGGCCGATGGATCGGCTGTTATGTGGAGATGTGGGGTTCGGCAAAACCGAAATGGCCATCCGAGCGGCATTCAAAGCCATTGACAACGGCAAACAAGTCGCGGTGTTGGTACCGACAACGGTGTTGGCCGACCAGCACTTTCGCACCTTCCGTTCGCGTTTGGCCGAGTACCCGTTCACGGTCGAGATGCTAAGCCGATTTCGCACGGCAGCAGAGCAGAAACGCATCCTGAAGGGATTGAAAGAGGGAACGATTGATGTAGTCATCGGCACCCATCGACTCGTTAGTGACGATGTGCGCTTCAAAGACTTGGGCTTGGTCATTATTGACGAAGAGCAGCGTTTCGGGGTCGAGCATAAAGAAAAGCTGAAGCGGTTGCGTGCGATGGTCGATGTGCTGACGATGTCGGCCACGCCGATTCCACGGACGTTGAATCAGGCGTTGCTCGGCATCCGCGAGATCAGCAATTTGGAAACCCCGCCGTTGGATCGCCTGCCGATTGAAACGCGGATCATTCGTTGGGACGATCAATTGATCCGGCACGCGATTCTTCGCGAACTGAACCGCGAAGGGCAGGTCTACTTTGTCCACAATCGCGTCGGCGATATTGGCGTGGT
>CALEEC010000022.1 GCA_937949245.1 uncultured Gemmataceae bacterium
TGTCTTGGGAGAAGCGGCCTTCTCGGAACAGCCTGCGACGGACAGTCCCAAGGTCAGACAGAAAATCGACCAACGGCACCAGATCATGATGTTGCAACTCCTGCAGCAATCGAGGATAGAGAAAGCAGAGCGACGCTCGGCGACAGGATCCGAAGTCTTGCCGAGCGTCTGTGGGTCAGGTTCGAGAAAGTCCCGTACAGCAAACGCGATCAATAGTTCGGCACCATATCTCCCGCGGCTTTAGTGCAGGACGCATGGATAACCGTGGCATCGACACTATTGGCCACGAAACGCACGCTGCCGTCGCCCAGCAGCACGTTGATGCCGCCGGTATGAGCCGACATCAGCGGGAAGTTAGTGCCGACATCGTTATTGGTTCCCTGAGCGGCACTATTGCTCAGACCGCGTTGGTTGATCAGATACCGCACCGAGGTGCAGTTGAAGTGTCGGCCATCGCCCCAACCGACTTGGCCTCCGCCGCTGGGGTGGGCTGCCCCCATAGTCCAGCCGTAGGGACCACCGCTGTTGCCGTAGCCTGCCGCGTAGCCGGCCGTGACAGGTTGTCCGGCAGCATCGCGGACGTGATCGCTTTGTTCGCCAACGATCCAAGTGTTGCTCGTACCATCGGTGATGCCCAACAGATTGACCCGACTGCCGGCATGTAGCGTGCCGTTGTCGGTGGCGAGCGGACCGCCTCCATTGCAACAGCCGACACCAATGATCGGCCCCGGCGTGCTAAACAACACCGAACCGGCAATGCCCGTGTACGAGTCGGCCATCATCGCGACGTTCAATCCCCAGCGACTGGCCATCCGTTCGGGTAACGGACTGCTCGGACAGCGATAGATTTTGATCATGGCACCAGCAATGAAGTTGAGATTGCTGGAGTTGACGTAACCACTGTGCCCGTAGTACTGCCAGTTCGCCACGAGGTTTCCTAATTCGATGTAGGGAAGAATGTAGACTTTCCAAGACGATCCCCATTGCGGACTAGTCGCGGAACCGAAAGGAGGCATGTCATTGCCTGCCCCTGGTGGCAGACGGTCATTCTGATCGTGGAAATTGTGCAGGGCGATGCCGATTTGTTTGAGGTTGTTTTGGCAACTCATCCGAGCGGCCGCTTCGCGGACCTTCTGGACCGCCGGCAACAGCAGACCGATGAGCACAGCAATGATCGCAATCACGACCAACAGTTCAATAAGGGTAAACCCTTTCCTCATCCGACGGGAACCCATACGATCACTCCTAAAAGCAGGTGAAACGAGCAAGTAGAACTTTGCGACAGACACTTGGGAGGGGTTGTTCCTCTCCCGGCCTTTCCTTTTCCCCGAGGTGTCAGCCCAAGGGGCGATAGAAAAGCCTCATTTAGCATGTCGAATGAACGTTCTCATCACAAATTAAATTGATTCTCACTAATTTTACTTTCACTTTTCATTCATTATTAATAATTATCTTATTGAATTGTGTCGATCAGTACTTGCATTCTTTGGCTGAGAGGTTTTTTCACCGGTATGCGAATGGAATTGGCAAAAATTTGCTGCCAGGTGGCCGGTTTTCGTGGTCGGCTCCGATTGAGAGAGTGTCGGCAACTAAAAGGCGACGAGCCTAAACCTAAGTTCTTCATCTTCGGCACAAAGAGGAACCACCGTCATGGCAACCGACTATCATCTGAAGATCGCTGGCATCGAAGGCGAATCGCTGCAAAAGGGCTTCGAGAAGCAAATCACCCTGCTGAGCTGGTCGTGGGGTGAAAGCAACAACGGCTCGTTCGCGACCAACTCCGGTGGTGGTGCGGGCAAAGTCAACATGCAAGACTTCCACTTCACTATGAAGTTGTGCAAGGCCAGCACCGCTCTGTTCCGTGCTTGTGCCACCGGCCAACACATCCCTGAAGCGACCCTGACCTGCCGTAAGCCCGGCACCAAGGGGGGCCAAGTGGTGTACCTGGTCTACAAGTTCAAGGATCTGTTGATCAGCAGCTACCAAACGGGTGGTTCGGACGGCTCGAACGAAATTCCGACCGACAGCATCAGCTTCAACTACTCGGCCATCGAAATCGAATACTTCGAACAAGGGGCCGATGGTAGCACCAAGCCGGCCGGCAAGGCGGGCTACGACATGAAGAAGAACACCCCCATTGGCTAATGCTTTTGCCGCATGGCCTCGCTGACCTCAGCGGAACGCTCATGGAAAAGAAAAATCCATGAGCGTTTTTTGTTGGGCATAGATTGTACGAAGCTCCCCCGGTTCATCGGCGTAAGCTGATTCCCCGAGCGTTACTGTCGGATGGAGGCTGCTTTTGGGGGGGAACGAAGGGAAGGCGAACACTAGGTTCCGCGAGCATCGCTGCAACGACGTTCGCAATACTCGCGGAGAATCACTGCAGGACATCATTGCATGGACCAGTACGCCAGCGATCCGCAAAGCGTCGGGGCTACTCTGTATGGCGTCTGCGTCTGGTCGGCAGTGTTACACCATGACAGCAGACCAGACCGCATGGACCAGCCTCCCCGCGATCAGTAAGGCGTTTCCGGGGGTTCCGCGGGGGTGTGCGGCGTGAGCATCGCCATTTTCACCACGGCATCGTAACCGCCGCGACGTTTGGCATCGATGGCCATCAGCGAGAACAGCACGATCAGCACCACCGGCAGCAAAGCGACTTTGCGGAACGCCATCGAGGCACCATAGGCTTCCGCTTCACCGACCACTTTGCGCATCCGTTCGATTTCCTTTTGGGCATCGGTCTTTTCGATCTCGGCCAGGGCGGCGTTCAGGGCTTTGGTCTGCGGAGTGGTCAGTTGCGTCGGATCGAGTTTTCCTTCCTGCACCAGTTTCGCAACATCAGGATAGCCTTTGGCTTGCAGTTTCTCGGCCAAGACGGCTCTTTGCTCGGAAGTCAATGTCGCGGCGGTGATTTCGCGTAAAACCTGGCCGGCAGGGGTGTCGGACGGGATCTGCTGGAGAGCCTCGGAGGACAACGGAGTCAGCAGATCGATTTGGGCGATCCGGGCTTGATCCAAAGTCGTTTGGCCGTCCTTATCGACCAAAACGAAGGAGGCGACCTTGGGATCTTCCTTGACCTTTTGAATCGCGTATTCATCGAAGAAGCTCCCCATGATCGGCAACACCTGCGAGATCGAGAGATTGCCCATCGATCCCATCAAACACAAAGCCAACGCTCCTCCCTTTGGGAAGCGTTCGGAGGTGACCCCGAGCATGGTCGGCCAGAAATAAGCAATCCCCAGGCCGAAAATGGTCGCGTAAAGAAACGCTTCGGTCGCGTTGGTCGCGGTACTCAGCAAGTACAATCCCACGGCAGCCAAGACCGAAGAGGTCAGTAGCATTCCAATCGGCGAAATCGCATGGGCGATCGATCCGGCAAAGTGCCGTAAGGTGAACATCATCGAGCTGGTATAGACGAGAATCAGCGTTCCCGAGACGCCGGCGGTGCGGGTCATGACCGATTCTTGCCATTTTTGCGGCCCGAGTTCCGTGGCGGCGGTCAGCAACATGCAGAATGCCAGCAGCAGAAAGGCGGGGCGTAGCGCTTCTTTGAACATTTCGCCGGTGGAAACTCCCGAGGCCACCCGTTCGGTCTGGGGGAAGCGTTGGCCGATCAGCATGGCTCCGTACACCAAGCAGGGGACAAGAATGAGGATCAAACTGGCTTTCCACCCCGCGGCCAAGCCAGCTACGGTGACGAAACCGAGGTCGATTCCTCCGCCGACGAATTTCGCCAAGATGCCCCCTATCACCAAGCCTCCCGGCCACCAAGCATGGAGGATGTTCAAATAGTGGGTTTTGCGTGTCGGGTATAGAGTCGCGGCCAAGGGATTGATGGCCGTCTCGACGAAACCGTTGCCGCAGCCCATGATGAACGAAGCACTGTACAGCCAATAGAAGCTGATGTTCGAGTGGGGAGCAAAGATCGTCCCCAGCACTCCGCTGAGGTGCGACGCGAAAGCCAGCCGCATGATGTTTTTCATCCCCAACGCGTCGCAGATGAAACCGCCTAACAACATCGAACAGGCCATGCCGAGGAAGACAGCTCCCTCGATGGCCCCCTTTTGCTCCTGGGTGAGGGCGAAATCGTTGCCGAGCGATTGCAGAATGTCCCCTCGCACAATAAAGGTGAAAGCCGAGGTGACTAGCGAAATACAACTGGCTACAAATAGCCAACGTGCGTTTACCATGGGTCTGTTGCCTACTGTTGGAGAGAGTAACCGATCACAGAAGTAGGCCAAGTGATAACACGGTTCGATCCGTAAGTCAAACATCCAAAGGGCGAACTGGAGAGAAATTGGTATCTATCCGCGGCAGGAACGAAAATTCCCGTCAATTTTGGAAAAATCGGCTGATTCGTATTTCCCGTTTTGCCCCCGGATCGCTACAG
>CALEEC010000023.1 GCA_937949245.1 uncultured Gemmataceae bacterium
CGAATGTTTCAAGTGTTGAACCACAGTCGCAAGCCCACCCCCCCCGTAACTCTGCCCCCTGAGCCGACAGAACAGCGATCGCCGCTGAACTCGGCTCCATCTCGGGAGATTGCGGGAGAGGCGGACGAATCTGCCGAGATCCCTTTCGTGGAAATCGGTTCGGCACGTTGGCTCCCGCCGACACCGCCGCGAACTTCGGACCGATTGCCGCAGACCGATCGTTGGGCATCGTCGTCACCTGCGCCCGCGGTGTCTTCTTCCGATTCCGCAGCCGTGTCCGCGTCGACTCCGGTGCTGACGCATTATCTGTCCGTGACCTATCGCGCGGTTCCTGCGGTGCAAGAAGTATTCGACGAGGACGCCTTCAGTGCTGAACTGTTGGCCTATCACCATCCTGACCACGAAATCAGCGGTCAATATCGCGTCCTACGCAACGAGATGCTCGATCAATTGCCGGTGGGGGAAACACCGGTGATGCTGTTTACCTCGGCCCTGCCACAAGCGGGGACATCGACGGTGCTGCTGAATTTAGCCATCACGTTAGCCCGCGAAGAAACGCTGCCGGTTTTGGTGATCGATGCGCACCCGGTGCGGCCGTGTTTGCATGAACGGCTCTCGGTGGCCAGCGGGCCAGGTTGGCGGGATGCCTTGGCCAAGACGGTGCCGTTGGCTTGGACGGTGCATCGAACTGGTATGGAACGGCTGTTTGCGATGCCCATCGGCGACGTGCCGCGCGGGGCAGCGGTCCCCAAGTTGGAAGCGATGGCCGAGTTGCTGGCTCGGCTGCGCAAGCAGTACGGCTGGATTTTGCTGGATGCTGGGCCGTGGAATTGGCAACCGGAACTTAGCTCCATCGCGAGCCTGGCCGACGCAACCTATCTGGTGGTCCGTCAAGACGATGTTGACACCGCGGCCGTGGCAGAAATGCACGAACGCATCGTCAGCCAAGGTGCGAAACTACGGGGATACGTCTTGACATCCCGCTGACCGAAGTCGTCCAACCGGCAAGCTTGGTGATCCAGCAACTTGGAAAACGCCTGGCGCTTCGCAACTCCGGTCGCTGACGCTCCCGGCTCGCCGCACATCTGCGGTGCTGAATCGCTTGCCGTGTGCTTAACAAAATCTCAACCACGGCATCGTGCGACCGAGCCGTTCTGCAGCGGATTCCAATAGCTTGGGGCGTGTTCTCGATCGCTTCCGCTAAACTACGCCGCTTGGGCAGGATACTTTCGTAAGACTTGATACCAGCTTCAAGGCAACGCTCGGTATCTTCACCAATCGTCCCTATACCAGCACGATGACTGGTATTTTCCTTGCCGCGGCGCGGCATGCTGCTTCTGCGGGAACTTTTCCAAGACAGGTTTGCGCGTCAATATGACCTCCGGCAGTAATTGCTACATCCGCTTGCATCAACAGCCGATTTGACCTGGAGAACACTGCCCGCAACCACAATCGCCAAGCCCACTTTCGCGAAGCCAATTCGAGCAGCCGTTGCAGGCTTTCATCGATGGCTAACAGCGTTTCGCAGTATTGGCGATACACATCGGGAATGTTTCTTCAGTCGGCCATGATACGCAAATTCGCCCCCCGTACCAGGAATTGCGCTGATTGCGTGCCCACATCGGCCGGAGCGTGTGGCTGACAAAGCAAACTGGACAACAAAATCATTACGCAACGCAGCAGGCTCATGATTCTTCGCCTTCGATGAATGGAACCTGCGCTACGCGATCATTTGCTGTTCTGAAGTGCGACGATCTGATCACGCGGCATCACGCCGACTCGCTTGGACCAAGCCTGATGAAGCCGGATCATCTCTTGAACAAGCTTTGGCTCCTTGGCAGCGAGGTCGTTCGTCTCGCCCGGGTCCACATCGACACGGTACAACTCCCAAGGCCCCCATCGCGGCGGACCATCGACCTTCTTACCGTCTTCCGCGTGCGAGAAGCTCCGGACCAACTTCCAGTGGCCTTGACGCACCGCCTCGTTACCGGCTCGCTCCCAGTACAAGATCCGTTCCGCCAAGTTCGATTTTTCGCCACGCACGGTCGGCAACAAACTGACCCCTTCCAACGGCAGCACGGCTTGATTGTGGAACTTTTCGGGATGCTTCGCTTGGGCCGCGTCTAAGCAAGTGGGGAAAATGTCGATGACGTGCCCCGCCCCGACGTGAACGATCTGGCCCCGCTGCTTTTCGGGGATGCCGGCCAGCCAATGGACGATCAACGGCGAAGCGATCCCTCCATCGTGGACCGACAACTTGAACTTGCGGAACGGTGTATTGTTCACCTGCCCCCAGAGTGGGCCGTGGACAGTGTCGGCCCCGTTGTCGCTGAGGAACAAAATCAACGTGTTGTCGAATTGGCCGCGTCGTTTTAGCAAATCGACGACTCGGGCCAGATTTTGATCGACACGATCGATCATCGCGGCATAGGCGCGCATCCAACGGTCCCAGGTCTGTTTCTTCGAGTCGGGCACCTCCATGACATATTCCGGATCAAGTTCCGAGAGCTTGGTTGATTCCGGCACCAAGCCGAGCTTCTTGAGTCGCTCGAAGCGCTGCTGCCGAATGGCCGCGGGACCGGCGTTGTAGGTGTCTTGGTATTTGGCAATGTCCGAGGCATGGGCTTGCAACGGCCAATGCGGGGCGGAGTAGGCCAAGTAGCCGAACCAAGGCTTCGACGGGTCCGCTTCGTCGATAAACCGCAGCATGAAGTCGGTAAAGGTGTCGGTGGTGTAGAATTTCTCGGGCAGTTGGCTCAACTTCTTGTCGTTCTCGACGAACAAGGTGATCGGCCCTTCCTTTTTCCACGAGCGATAGCCGGTGAAGTGTTCACTGGCTCCCCCAAGCATGGCGAAGCAGCGGTCGAAGCCGCGTTGGTGCGGCCAATAGCCCGGTTTGTAGCCCAGATGCCATTTGCCGGACATGAAGGTTTGGTAGCCCGCGAGCCGCATTGCTTCGGGTAGCGTGACAATGCCTTCGCGTTTGAAGCCGAGGTAGGCGGGCGAGCCGACCTTCTTCCAGAAGGGATTGTCCGGCCCGGCGTCATTCATGTCGCCCATGCCAGCTTGATGCGGATACAGGCCGGAGAGCAGCGAGGCTCGGGTCGGGCAACATTGGGCGCAATTGTAGAAGCGAGCAAACCGCACGCCGTTGGCCGCCAGCTTGTCGAGGGTGGGTGTTTGGATCTCGCTGCCATAGCAGCCGAGGTCCGAGTAGCCCATGTCGTCCACCATCACCAGGAGGATGTTCGGTCGAGCGGAAGGCTCACGAGCGTCGGCATTCGCCGGCCCCAGTAATCCGATAATCGACAGGCACCAAACAACAACATATCGGCTGAAGAAGTTCTGTTGCACTTGTTGGTCTCCAGGTTCAAACCATCTCTAGCCCCAGAAGCGGTTTCGTAGCATAGGCGAAGCGATTGGTTTCGATGCCGAGGCGGTGGGCGATGCTGACGAACAGCCCGGCGAACGGTGCGTTATTCGTTTTGTCAAAGGCGAGGTGTGAACCGTGCTTGAAGCCGCCGCCGGCGAGCAGAATCGGCAGGTTCGTCGGGTCGTGAGCACTGGCGTTGCTCAAGTTGCTGCCGAGCATAACTGCCGTGCGATCGAGCAAGGTTTGATCCCCTTCCTTCACAGCGGTGAGGAGTCCGAAAAATCGGTTGATTTCACGGAACTCGGCCTCTTCGATAATTTTCAACTCGCGGATTTTGTTGTCATCCTGCCCGTGGTGGGACAGGTCGTGCCAGCCGGTTTGCACGCCGGGG
>CALEEC010000024.1 GCA_937949245.1 uncultured Gemmataceae bacterium
ACACCCCCTGGCGATAGACGCGACGATTGACGCCGATCATCAGGTCGAACGGTAAGCCGTGTTCTCGGCACATCTCGGCCAAGGTCCAAAAGACGGTGGTCGGCAACAGCCAATCGCTGGTCGGAAGGGGGGTGAAACTCGGCGGCAGCGAGATGGCACAGGCTTTGGCACCGTGCTGCTTAAAGTGGACGAACAACGCATGCAACGCACGACGCAGTGTCGATCGATCGCCGACTTCCACTCCGGCGACGCGGGCCAGCCGTTGGCGCACCTCCGCTTCCTGCAGCCGAAATACCAGCGTGTCGGTACGCAAGCAGGGGACGTATTTGCTGGTGTCGAAGCCGGTCAGCGGATCGTCGAATTCGTTGGTCAGGAAGATTTTCTCCAACTGGGTCTTGCGCCAGACCTGGGCTTCCCAGTCGGGTTGGGCAAAGACGCGTTGGGCGGTGTCGAATAGCGTCTCGACCTCGGCCGGGGAGAGATGATCGCCGGTGAAGCCGAGGAATTCGCGGGCGATGTGGACGAACCAGGCGTACTGAGCGGTGTTGTCGTAGCGTTCCAGATGGGCCGCGATGGCCCGGACACGTTCGCCCGGCGGCACCTGGGCAGACAACGGCTGTTGACTCATCCCTGCCGAGTGAGCCAATTCGGTGTAGTAGTGGTAGCCCAAGATGTCGTCCAACGACTGCGACACCGGCCGAAAGGGGTCGATGTGCGAGTGGGGATCGTAAATCGGAAACTGCCGCAACGCGGTCAGCAGGTCGTGCGTCAGGGTGTCCATCCGAGAGGAACCTTTGCCAAGCGAGGGTTAGGCTTGTTGCAGCCGATCTTGCCATTCGTCGAGACGTCGGCCGATGTCACGGAAACTGAAGTCGAGGTTGGCCAGTTCGTGGCCCAAGTCGATGGCTTTGGCCAGATCGCCGGCTTCGGCACAGCCGTCAGCCAGCTGATAGAGGATCTCCTTGCGGGCCATTTCCTCGGTGTCCGGCACGAGGGGAAGCGCTTCTTCCAAGTTGCGTTGGGCTAGTCGCCAATTGTTGCGTTTGCGGAAGCACAAGCCCAGCATCATCAAAGCACGCCAGGCCAAGCGAGCGTCTTTACGGGCTTGCTGAAGTTCGACGATGGCTTCATCAATCTGGTCTGCCCGATACAGCCGTGTCCCCAGTTCGAGGCGATGGCTCGGTTCATGGGGGTAGCGGTCGGCCTTCAGGCGGAACATCTCTAGTTCGCGAGTGTTGATCTCTTTCTTGAGCTTTTGCCGAATGCGTTCGAGTTCCTCGAAGCTGGGTTCGTCCAGATCGTCTGAATCGGCAGCGGCGTTGGCGGTGGTAGCTTTGGCTTCCTTGTGTCGCAGGCGTTCTTCGGTTTGGGCCAGATCGCGGCGGAATGGTTCGAGGTCGAGATCCATGATTTCGAGCAGGATCTGAAAGTTCGAGCCGGTGGGGCCTAGACCCTGTTGCAGCAATTCGCGGGCACGGTCTAATTGGCCATGCCGACGATACAGGCCGGCGATCTGGAGGTAGAGGTTGGCATCGGTCGGTTGGTTTTCCAACTTGGCTAGCAGGGGCGTCAGTTCCTTGGTCAGACGTTCGGGCAGGCCGAGTTGGGTCGAGGAGGCGGAGGAGGCAGCGGGCTTGGCTTTCGGCTCGGCCGGGAGACTCAATTCGCCGTTGGCAGCAACCTCGACACGGTCGTATTGGCCGCGGGCGATGGTTTCGCTGGCCGCTAGGTCTTTGGCTTTGTGGGCCGCCTCAACATCATCGGGAACCGCTTCGCGGACCAGTCCCCACAGGAAGATCGCTTGCGAGAAGTTGCCGCGTTTCTCAAATAGCCGAGCTAGAGCACGGTTGAGGGTGGGATCTTTTTCGTACTTCTGCCGGGCTTGGTCGAGGGTGTAGACGGCCAGATCCAATAGCCCCAAAGCCTCGAAGGCCTCGGCCATGTCCATTTGCACGCTCAGGTCCCAGGGGTTTTTGCACAGAATCTCTTCGCCATGTTCCAAGACTTTGAGATAGTCGCGGTTGCGTTTGGCCACTTTCAGACGTGCGCGGGCGCGGGGGGTGGTCAACCACGCCCAGCGGCTGCCGCGAAGATTGTTGTTGTACTTGGCCTTCTGGGTACGGCGCAGCGCTTGACGGTACAACAGATTCGCGGGGTCCAACTTGCAACAGGTCAACAGCAGTTGAATGCCATAATCGTAATTCCCAGTAGCGATCACTTGATTGGCGCGTTCAAAGCGTTCCGCGGCGATGCGACGGTGTTCCGGGCTGGGAGGAGGCAACGGCGACACATCGACAGCCATGGTCGTAGTTCCTGGCGGACGGATCGAGTTTGGCATCCAGGGCGTCTGCAATCGTTCAGGGGGATTGCAGATGATTTGCATTATATCCGAGCCAGTATACGAAGAAACGGGGGAATTGTGCAAGAAAACCAGCGAGGGGAAAAAATCGTGAGGCGACGGTCGGTTTTTCTTTTGGACTTCTCCCGAGGCCACGATTAACATGGAGTTGCCAAGTGAGAGAGGTTCCCGTCTGAATTCCTGCACCCTCGGCCATCGCGCAAACACCCGGCCCAAGATCCCCGGAGCGGACAAAGAAACGTGCGCGTGTGCTGTTCCCCTCGACGCAGACTTCGTGGTAGACTAAAGTTTTCTCGCGGGAGGTTGCGCTCCCCAACGACAAACGGGTAGGTTCTTTCCATGAGCTGGCTAAGAGTTCCCGATGCCGAACCCATTCCCGGTTATCGCTTGGTCAGTCCTTTGGGCAGCGGCGGTTTCGGCGAGATTGTCGCCAACGCGCCGGTGTTGCTGGAACGG
>CALEEC010000025.1 GCA_937949245.1 uncultured Gemmataceae bacterium
CAGTCGATTGAGCCGACGCAGCACGGTGCCTTTTCCGGCGGCGTGAACTTTGCTCAACCCTTGCGAGAGTTCCGCGAGGAAGGCGGACTTCTCTTCAGCCTCCGGCTTCCGCTTGCCGGGAGGCATTTCGCCCTTGGCCACGCGATCGTGAATTCGCACCCAACGAGCGAAATCTTCCGCTTTGGTCCAACCAGTTAACTGGCTCAGGTCGAGCCCCCCTTTTTTCAGGTTGCTATCATGGCAACTGAGGCAATGGGTTTCCAAAAACGGCTGGAGTTTAGCCAGCGTGTTATCGGCGGCCACCGCGTCGCACGCTACCAGGCTAGCCAACAACATTCCCCATAGACAGCGATCGAGCATCGACATACGGCAGCATCTCATTGTCGGTCATCCTCACATACGAGCTCCGTTCCGGGCTGGGGTTAAAAAAATGAACCCAGAACTTGCCGTGGAGTTCCGATTAAAGTACAGTGGCCAAGCCAAATAATGACCCATTTTACGCCATCGTCGCTGAATTGTCAATTGGATGGGCCGTGGAAAAATGGAGGGTTCTGGCGAGCCTAAGAAGAACATAACGTGAATGCGCTGGTGAACGTCGGTACGGCGAACCTGTGGAAAAAGTATTCTGGCAAGCCTAGAAAGAACATGAGAAAGAGCATGGGCATTGCCAGAACGATCGGATACTAACTTTTCGAGGTGACATCATGAACCGTGGTTGGTTACGGAAAACGTCTTTATTCTTGGAGTTGCTGCTGTTGCCGCCGCTGTTCGCTTTGGCCGTAGCAGAACCGTCGACGTTACCGATCCACTCTGACGACTTGGCCGTGTTACGCCGCATCAGCGAAAGGGAGAAACTGACCGCTCCCCCCGAGGTGACCAATAGCGGCTGGCCCCTGCAGAAGGGCGAAAAGGGGGTTCGCTTCGCGGCCAAGGACAATCCAAAGCATGCCCTGACGGTGGTACTCGACAGCAACCAGCGCGTGGTCAAGTACTTAGGCAATGGACCGATCCTCAGCAATGAATCGTGTGCCGACGTGGCCAAGTTGCCGCACTTGCGGGTCATTCGCATCGGTCATAACACCCCCAGCCCGGGCAGTGCGACGCTTGTGGATCATTACGACGGTTCGGGCTTCGCGCAATTGGCCCACTCGAAGCTGGAGGAATTGAAAATCGGTCATGCGTTCAGCGACCAAGGGCTGGTCGCGGTGGCCAAGATTCGCAGTTTGAAGGTGCTGCAACTCATCCATAGCCGGGTGACCAACCAAGGCGTGCGTGCTTTAGCGGAACATCCGAACTTGGAAGTCTTTTCGATTGCGTCGCAAGCTCGGCCGGAGCGGATTACCGACTCATGCTTGCCGGTCTTCGCCACGCTGCCGAAGTTGCGCGAACTGGGGCTGCACGAGACGTTCCTCACTTACGAAGGCGGTCTGAAACATTTACGAGACGCGAAATCGTTGGCCAAGTTATCGCTGAAGATGTCGTTGGTGTTGCCGGCCGATGTCGAGAAGTTGAAGAAAGATCGGCCGACGTTGCTGGTGGAAACCTCGACGCCGGCGGAGATTGTGGCCCAGCCGAACTGCCGCGGCCTAGCTCGCTGGGCGTCCCCGGAAGCGAAACAATACCTGAAAACCGGCGAAAAGAAGTGAGTGTTTGCACAACTTCGCGTCGGTCCGGTCGATCCGATCTCGAGTTCGCGTCAGCATGAGGGAAGTCATTCACGCTTCGCTGGATGAATCCGCGCATTTGCAACGACATTGTGATTACGGCAATCGTGCGTGACGTACGTCTTTGTTTCTGGAGAGACCCATGTCACGCATTCGATTGACAAGATACAAACTCAGCGTTTGGACTTGTCGGCTTTCAGGGTAATCTTCCAATTTTGCAGGTTATCGCCGGGACGTAATTCACAGCGTAACTGCGAGTTGGAATGATATTCCGGCGGAAGCCGCTCTGTGGTGATTTCGATCCACGATGCATCGGCTCCCGGGTGTTCTTTGCGTTTGTCAACTACCACAGGCTGCGATATCTGCACTAACTTAGGTCCGGCAGTTGTCAGCAATTTGTAGCGGCCATTTTCGATCGGTCCACTGATCGGATCGCCAACACCATCCAGCGGAACAAAGGAAATGGTCCCGCGTTCGACGGGGAGATCGTCTACGGTTACCTCCCCATGGACGACCGCACGCGGTAAGCCGCTTGAACAACCGCCGGTTCCATATAAACATCCCCAAAAGAGAAGCCACTGGATCAAGGTGATCCAAAATCGGAAATTGCCTAATGTTGCTGACATAGGCTGTTCTTCGCTCCTTGGAACCCCCAGCGGATCAAGCCGGCCCTTTGTCACCAATCGCTACCGGGTACCTCTCCCCCTGCAGGACTGAGAACTACATTCCAAGTCCGCAGACTAATCGAGTTCGGTATTCCACGGATACTGCCATCGGCCATGGCAATCATCACTACGGAAGCATGCAACGAATTTAACGTTAATGGATCGCAACTACCAGTGACTCCAAGAGTGGGCGCGACTTGCGGCCGTTTCCAACTGCGGATGTTCCCATTCGCTGGATCCGGTATCTTGGCTGTGGGGTGATGTATGGCGAACATCCCTGGTCCAACGCCAGGAACCAACGGCGGAGAATTACCGAGATCCGCGCCCACCCAGTAAACAATCGAATCGCCGGTATTCAGATTAATGGCTGGCCAAACGCATCGCCCGGCAGTAGCCGTCGCTCCACCCGCAGGATTGGGGCATAAAGCAATATGATCGCCGAGGATCACGGTATTGGATGTTCCATCTGTAAACGTTGATGGAATACTAGGATACGAGCCATTGGCAAACACCATGCCGTTGACATTGTAGCTGTTGAGGTTCCAACCTGCAGCTTGGCCGTTGGGATTGGTGGAATCTGCAGGGCAATTGTATGTTTTCACGGTTACAGGTCGGCTAGCTACGTTGAAAAACGCGCTAGGTTGTCCTGCCGGCAGAGATCGGAACACGTTTTCTTGTTCGAGATAAGGTAAGATAGACCAAAATGTTGAGCTGTTGCGTAGTGTAGTACTCCCTCTGGGCCAAGCCCAGCCAAATTGGGGCATGTAGCCTATTGCGTCGTTGCAGTTATGCAATGCCAAGGCCATCTGTTTCAAGTTATTGCTACATTGCGTGCGTGCTGCAGCCTCGCGGACTTTCTGCACCGCCGGCAACAGCAGACCGATCAGGATCGCGATAATCGCGATGACCACCAAAAGTTCGATGAGGGTGAATCCGGTTCGGCGTCGGATCATGGTGTGACTCCTGAATACGGAAAAGATCTTCTCCCCGAAATGAGGTGCACAAACTTGTCGACAACTAGGGCATTCGATTTTTCAATCTGCAAAAAATTCGCGTGCATTGCAGAGAGTGCGAATGAAGATAGAACTATTTTTTCGCACCATTCTACTATAGTAACTGTTGCACATGGGGACGCAAGAATAATTTTTTCTAGTACACGATGTTTCGCGCATCGGCGAGTTTTTGCGGTGGTGTTCTGAAGCGGCACCGGATCACTGGGTGTCGTCCTCATGAATTCGAGGCAACCGAGACAGAAATGCCTCCGAACCGACTCTGATGGAAACATCGTGGGGCGGGGGATCGCGGCATCGCCCAAGGAGCGACGCCCGAAGCGAAGGCAGGGTCGGAAAAACCGGGGCAATGAAGATGCCGCGGTTCGTGGACCGCGGCGCCATAGATTCAAGGTGCCGCGGCCCGTGGACCGCGGCGAAATGGATTCCAGATACTGCAACCCGAGGACCGTAGTGGTTTCAGGTTAATTCCGGGTGACTGTTTCGTGCAGGTTCAGCAGCACCCGGGCGACCGAGGTCCACGCGGCCAAGTCGGCCAAGTCGAGGTCTTGCGGCAAAGGCGCGTCGCCGATGGTCAGCAGTTGGCGAGCGGCGTTGAGATCCTTCTGATAGTCCTCGCGATGTTTGGTCCACAGCGCTTGCAGGATCGGTAATTCCTCGGAGCGGACGGCACGCGTTAGGACTTGTCGATAGACCCAATGCAAGCGTTCGTCGAAGGTCGCACCGCCTTCGCGGAGGATACGTTGAGCGAGGACGCGAGCCGCTTCAACGTAGGTCGGATCGTTGAGCAGCACCAGCGCTTGCAACGGCGTACTCGACCGTGGCCGATCGGCGGTGCATTCTTCCCGCGTCGGCGCATCGAACGCCAACAAACTTGGGTGCAAAAAACTGCGGCACCAGTAGGTGTAGAGCCCCCGCCGATACTGATCGGCCCCCTTGTCGGCCAGCCAATCGCGTTTGGGGAAGTTGAGATACGCCCAATAGCCGCTGGGTTGATAAGGCTTGACGCTGTTGCCTCCCACTTTGCGCGACAACAAACCACTGACGGCTAAGGCGTTGTCGCGGATGAACTCGGCATCCAAGCGGTAACGATTCTGCCGACCCAAAAAGAGGTTGTTCGGGTCTTTCTGCACTAATTCCGGGGTGGGGATCGAGGACATGCGGTACGCATTGCTCAGCACCATTTGCTTGAGCAGGCGTTTGGTGTCCCAACCGCTTTGCCGGAACTCCACGGCTAACCAATCGAGCAGTTCGGGATGCGTCGGTGGGACGCCTTGCGTGCCGAAGTCTTCCCCGGTGCGGACCAACCCTTGGCCGAAAGCGATTTTCCACAAGCGATTGACGTACACGCGTGCCGTCAGAGGATTTTCCGGCGAGGTGATCCATTCGGCCAGATCGCGACGGGTCGCCCGGGGTGCGGTCGTCTTTAAGGGAGGCAAGAACGCCGGGACGTTCGGTTGCACCACTTCCCCCGAATCATCGAGCCAATTGCCCCGCGGCAAAATGCGGACGACCCGCGGCGTGACGCTCATCGAAACCAGCGTGGTGGGGACTTCCTTCATCAACGCATCGCGTTTGGCTTGGGTGTCCCGGATTTGCTTGCGTAGCGGTTCCAGCGTCTGCGACACGTGTTGCCGGAAGTGGTCGCGGATGAGGTTCTGCTGCTTCGACGTTCGCTGATCAGCAGCGACGGCGAGGGCATCAAGGACATTCTTAGGCACACTTTGGGGCTTCTCGTGACGGACTTTGGCTTCCCAAGCGGTTTGCTCAGCATCGACTTCGGCCGAGGGACGGTTCAGGTCGGCTTTCAGTTGTGCCAAGGTGGTATCGAGGGACTGAAGCATCTGGGCTTGTTCGGGCGTGGGGAGCGGTGTCTGCGGTTGCCGACCGACAGCCACTTCCGCGACATCCGCGAAAAACGCGGCCAAGCTGTAGAAGTCTTTGGTTTTGAACGGGTCGTACTTGTGATCGTGGCACTCGGCACAGCCCATCGTAGAGCCTAACCATACCGACGAAACATTGCGGACCCGGTCGGCGGCGTACTTCGCGGTGTACTCTTTGGCTTGGGCCCCTCCTTCTTCCGTGGTCATCAGCAGACGATTGTAGCCGGAAGCGATGCGGAGTTCGTTGGTAGGATTGGGCAACAGATCACCGGCCAGTTGTTCCAGGGTGAAACGGTCGAACGGTTTGTTTTGGTTGAACGCCTGGATGACGTAATCGCGGAACAAAGCAATATCGCGGTGATTGTCGCTGTGATATCCGCCGGTGTCGGCGTAACGGACCAGATCAAGCCACATCACGGCCATGCGTTCGCCGAAGTGCGGAGAAGCTAACAAGCGATCGACCAGCGCTTCGTAACTGATCGGCGCATCGGCACGCAAAAATGCCGCAGCGTCTTCAGGCGTGGGGGGCAATCCCGTCAGATCGAACGCGAGACGACGCAACAACGTCACGCGATCAGCGGGGCCGACGGGGGTCAATCCTTGTTGTTCAAGTTTGGCCAAGATAAAGGTGTCGATGGGCGTTTGCGCCCAAGCAGTGTTACGCACCTGCGGCAGCGGCGGCTTTTGGGGCGGCACGAACGCCCAGTGCGAGTCGAACGGCGCGCCGGCGTCGATCCATTGCCGTAGCTTCGCGATTTGTTCGGGGGTGAGTTTCTTCTTGGTACGCGGGGGAGGCATCACCTCGTTGGGATCGGTGCTGAGCACCCGGCGAATCAGTTCGCTTTGCGCCGACTGACCGGGGCGAACCGCCGAGGCGATCGCACTTTCGCGGACATCCAGCCGAAGATTGGCTTTGCGTTTTGCTTGATCGGGACCATGACAATTGTAGCACGCACTGGCCAAGATAGGTTTGATGTCGCGGCTGTAATCAACCTCTGCCCCCCGACTTACGCCCGGCGCAACGAGCAGAACTCCCCAACAAAACAGCAACAACCGACGCATGGCGAGTACCTTCACTAGCGGTAGGAAATTCGGCGGAACGAATCGATTAGCGCACACGCGGCACCGTTTGGCAACCAAAAACTGCGTCCCTGCGATCGGAAAACTCAGGCATCGCTTTCGAGCGCAGCGATGTACCATGATGATGCTAGGAAACGCTAACGCCGCAGCAGTGCAACAGAATACCTAAGATGCGATCCGGCTGATGGATGGTGTATTCGTCCAGGTCGATATCCAACTGTATGCCGGACAGACGTAAGAACTTCCAAACGCTGCCAGTAGTCACGCAACCGTAGATAGGATCCATCGGCGTACCTGCTTGGGCGTTGAAGCGTTGCGCTGCCACCATTTCCGCGGCACATTGGCCCAGACCGTCGGCAATGCTGTCGCGTTTCGCTTCGACGGCCACCAACACGGGAGCCTCGATGACAAACGTCATCTTCGAGCGGCACAAAAGAAAGTCGGCCGTGCCGTTCAACCCCAAAGAGGCGTCTACTTCCCATTCGACGCCGGATAACATCACGATTTGATGGTGCGACCGTCGCCAAACTTCCGCCAACAGAGGGGCCGTCAACAGTTCCGAGCGAGCTTTTTCCGTGGTCAGGCTCAGCCCCAACGGCAGCACGGCACGCAGGTAGGCGGCCAACTCACTCGACAGCGGCACCGGTGGCACCGTCTCAAAAAGCGAAATCACCTGCCACTGCAACCCAAATTCGTTGCGTACCCGAGTGAGATCGAAATCGCGAAAACTCATACGGTGACACCACAGCAGTAGAGCAAGACGCCCAAGATGCGATCCGGTTGATGGATAGTGTATTCGTCCAGGTCAATATCCAACTGCACGCCG
>CALEEC010000026.1 GCA_937949245.1 uncultured Gemmataceae bacterium
TACCATATCAGCGAAATTCAAGCGGCGATTGCATTTCTGTGGAATAGGCAAAATTTTCGCGCTATTCTATTGACGACGCAGCGGAAGTCGTTTATCACAAAGATATGACCCGTCCCCGGAGATTTGGATAGTTATTCTCAACGGTTCTCCCTTCATCCCCACGGTGCTGGTTGAGAAACTATCAAGCTGACATTGCTCCCGTACATCCTACCGCGCCTTCCTAAAGCCGAGGTTTACCGATGGCCACTGCTCCATCGACTCGACGGGAATTGATCGAGTTGTTGCGGAAAAGCAACCTGATCGACCAATCTGTTTTGGATCGTTACCTAGCGCGCAAAGAAGCAACCGACCCTCTGCCGGACGAACCGAAGCAACTGGCCAAAGTGCTGATCCAAGATGGCTTGCTGACCATCTTCCAAGCCTCGCAATTGCTTTCGGGTCGGCACAAAGGCTTTCAATTGGGCAAATACCGCGTCTTGGAAAAACTCGGTTCCGGGGGCATGGGAGCGGTCTACTTGGCCGAACATGTTTCGATGCGTCGGCGGGTGGCAATCAAAGTCTTGCCGCCGGCGAAAAACCAAGATGCCGTCACCCTGGAACGCTTCTATCGGGAAGCCCGAGCGGCCGCGGCCGTCGATCATCCCAACATCGTTCATGCGTTCGACATCGATTGCGATAACACCGTTCACTTCCTGGTCATGGAATACGTCGATGGGGTCAGCCTGCAAACGCTGACCGATCGACTGACGAAACTCCCCATCGAACGAGCGTGCCATTACATCCGTCAGACGGCGTGCGGTCTGCAAGCAGTTCACGCCGCGGGGTTGGTCCACCGCGACATCAAGCCGGCGAACCTGTTGTTGGATCGCCAAGGAGTCGTCAAGATCCTGGATCTCGGCTTGGCCCGCTTTCACGGCAATTCCGAAGACGAACTAACCAAACAACACGACATGCGGACCGTGTTGGGGACCGCGGACTATCTGTCGCCGGAACAAGCGTTAAATTCTTCAGAAGTCGATGGTCGGTCGGACATTTACAGCCTCGGTGTGACCTTCTTCTTCCTGCTGACCGGCCGAACGCCGTTCGGCAACGCCAACCTGATGCAGAAACTGTTCTGGCATCAGACCTGCGAACCGCCGTCGGTACGGACCTACCGTCCCGAAGTGCCGGAAGCCTTGGCCGCTATCATCGCGCGGATGCTGGCCAAAGATCCCGCTCGCCGTTATCAGAGTGCCGCCGAAGTCGTCGCCGAGTTGGCCGACTGGACCCGGATTCCCATTGCTCCCCCGGCCGACGACGAAATTCCCAAGCTCAGCCCGGCCGCCATGGCCGCCGGTTTGGGGGCTGCCGGGCTATCGACCGCGACCAATCTCGCCGTGACAACGCAGCCGCACTTGCTGAATCGTGCCCCTCATATCGACAGTATGCCGACGCCGGTCACTCCCATGGCCCCGCCGTTGATCGTGCCGTTGGGCATCGCACCGCCGACGCCGCCCCTAATGCCGGAGTCGCAACCGCTGGCGCACCTCCACCAGGCGGATGCTTCTGGCTCGAATTTCACCCCCTTGATCGCCTCTATGTACGCGACTCGGGGCCGCGGACAGTCCAACTTGCTCAGCACGCTGATGGTCACGGGAGTCGGACTGGTCATCGTGACGGCACTGACCGCATGGCTGTTCGTCTTAGCTCGCTGATGGCCAAAACCTCCGGTGCCCCACGTCTGCCGCTCGCCGGGGCTTCTCCCGGCAACGGATGCCTACCAATTCGTCTCGAGGCAAAAACTACGTCGATTCGCGTTGACGGCTCCCATCTTGCCTCGTCGGAACACACTGAGTCTGCTATTCGCTCTCCTTCATCATTCTCGGACCATGCGATGCGAGCCGATTGCCTCCGTTCGCTAGGGGCTGATATGCTAATCAATGGAATAACTGCCTGCAGGATGGATCAGGCAAACGCTGCGACGCCCGAAAAACGATTCCACGGTTTCCAGGTTGCCAATGGCTCCTAAGTCGCGGCGCGGTAAGTATGTTAGGTCGCTGGGAAGACATCGAGGAATGTTGCGCTATGCCCGAGGCGTTGCCTGAATCGTTCGTGGTCACGGCGGCTCAAGCGGGGGCTACCATCTCGGCCGTGCTGCGGTCGCTGTCCCCTGGGTGGTCGTGGAAACAAGTTCGCCACCATCTGGCCCAACGCTACATTCAAATCGATGGCTCGCTCTGTCTCGATCCGGCACGGCGATTGAAGGAAGGCGAAACCGTTCAGTGCCTCCGCAAGCCGGTGCCGCTGCCGCGTGCTTCCACCGTGGCAGGACTGGTGGTGCGCTACTTCGATGAACATTTGGTCGTCGTCGAGAAGGCGTCCGGCATCAACACCGTGCGTCACCCGGCAGAACGGCAGTGGAAAGAACAACGCCGGGCATTCGATCCAACGTTGGAAGATCTCACCCAATGGGCCTTAGCCCAACGGCTGAATCGGCCGGTAGCGACGCTGCCACGCTTACGGATTGTGCATCGGTTGGACAAAGAGACCAGCGGATTGGTTGTGTTCGCTCGGTCGGTCCTTGCCGAACGCGGCTTGGGGATGCAGTTTCACGCCCATTCGGTGATTCGCCGTTACTTGGCGGTCGTCCCCGGTGGGCTCCCCTCGCAGACGATTCGCACTTGGTTGATCCGTGATCGCGGGGATGGACGACGAGGAAGCGATCCGCGAGGGCCCGTGTCGCACGGCAAGGAAGCGATCACCCACATCCACCTCGAAGAACGGATCGGCTCTTTCAGTCTGCTGTCGTGCCGACTGGAAACCGGACGTACGCATCAAATTCGCATCCATTTGGCAGAACTGGGGCATCCGGTCTGTGGCGAGAAAGTCTACCACCGTCGGCCGGGTGCAAGCGAAGCGCCTCCCGATCGCAGCGGTGCGCCGCGGTTGGCACTGCATGCCGCGGAACTCGGCTTCCAGCATCCCGCGACGGCCGCCCCCATGCACTGGAC
>CALEEC010000027.1 GCA_937949245.1 uncultured Gemmataceae bacterium
TTGCTCCAACTTCGTCGATTACCCCCACCTTGCCGACCTCGCAGCAACCGTCGGCCAATGGCACGGCAACGCCTACCGAGGCGACGATTCCTGCGACCACTTGGGCCGGCTATTCGCATTTCTGGTCCTTGGAGTTGCCGACGCAAACGTTGATCTGGGGACCGACCGCGTGCCTGACTTTGGCCTTGCTGCTGACGTTTTTCTCGTGGGTCGGCGTGTACCCAGCCGGTTACGCGGCCTACACCCAGAATGGCTGGCAAGCGTTGTTCGGCATGGTGAGCGTTGATCCGGTTGCGGAAAAGACCCTGGGACTACGCAGCATGTTGCAGGAAAAGGTACGCTGGAGTTGGCCGATGCTCCCGTATCTGCTCTTCCTGATGGGGGCAACCATCGTTGCTTGGGCGGTGCAGTTGTTGCCCCGGTTGCAAGGGGGAGTGCCTCCGGTTCTCGCAGCCATTTGGCCGTATCGGCTCGGCATCCTGGTCACCTTCGCGGTGTTGGCCATGCTCATGCTGGTAATCCAATTGGGCGTGGGACTGGGGCTGGAAAATGCCATCAGTTCCGACTTGGACCAGAAATTCGTCGAGGAACGCAGCAAGGCGACCACCCCCGAAGAAATCCAACGGGCGGAAATGCTCTACGCCCAACAACACGGTGCCTATCAACTCCGCAAGACCAACTACCTTCGCTTGGCCTTGGGCTGCCATCTGTTGGCTTTGGTGCTGATCGGCCTGAGTTTCGCGCTGTCGCAGCGGCAGAATCAACCTCCGCCGAAGGTTGGCATCTTGTGGTAGTGCCCCTAAATGATGGGGGAAAGTCCCGAAAACGATGGCCAACCGCGACGACACGATCACGCGACCAGGCTTTCGCTACTAGGCCACGGACCACTGCATGCGGTTGGTTGCTCGAATGTGCCCGTGGCGATCGGAGACGATTGCGAAACCGGGGGAGGTTCGGATAGGATAATCCCAGCGTGACCACTCTGCCCCGGTCGAGTTCCTTTCTTGGGCAGAAGTACGTTGCATCGCACCGAGGTTCCGCCGATGGACGAGACAAGCCCCCTACAGCTTCCGCCTGCGAAAACGGAAGCCGACGCCAGCGATCCGTTGCTCGGCCGGTGTCTGGGAGAATTTCACCTCCTGCGTCGGCTAGGCCAAGGGGGCATGGGGAACGTCTATCTCGCCCGGCAACAATCGCTGAAACGTCAAGTCGCCGTTAAAGTGTTGCGTTCGGACCTCGCGGCCAATGCGACGGCGTTGGCCCGGTTTCAAGCGGAAGCCGAAGCCGCCGCTCGACTGTCTCACGCGAACATCGTGCAGGTGTACGCGTTCGGCGAACAGGACGGCATTCACTACATCGCAATGGAATACATCGAAGGCCGCAACCTGCGCGAGATCCTCCATCGCAAAGGCACGCTCGATCTGCCGATGTCGTTGAGCATCATGCGTCAGGTGGCCTCGGCGTTGCAGCGTGCCGGCGAACTGGGGTTGGTGCATCGCGACATCAAACCGGAAAATATCCTGGTGAGTCGCAAAGGCGAAGCGAAAGTGGCCGACTTCGGCCTGTCTCGGTGTCTGTCGCAGGAAGGGCAACCGTTGAGTTTGACGGCCAGCGGCGTGACCATGGGGACGCCGTTGTACATGAGTCCTGAACAGGTCCAAGGCCAATCCGTCGATCCCCGCAGCGACATCTATTCGTTTGGGGTGACCTGCTACCATCTGCTGGCCGGAAAGCCCCCGTTCACCGGCCAAAGTGCTTTCGAGGTGGCGTTGCAGCATGTTCAAGGTGTGCCGCAGCCGTTGATCGATCTTCGCCCCGATTTGCCCGCCGAGTTGTGTAGCATTGTCCACAAAATGATGGCCAAGAAACCCGAAGATCGCTACCAGAGTGCCCAAGAAGTACTCCGCGATCTGACCCGGTTGCGTCAGAGTCTGTCGACTCCGGTTTCCAACTCCCGGCTCGCGCTGATCGCCGGAAGCGATGCGTCCAAGATGGCCGGAGGCGATGCGTCCAAAACCGCGGAAAGCGATGCGTCCAAGACCAAGACCGCGGAACCGGTCACCACCACGGAGTTGCCCCCCCAGAAGTCGGCCCCCATTCGCTGGCTTTGGCGCAGCGCTTTCTTGGTGCTTTCGCTCAGTGCCGGGGTGCTGCTGCATTGGGCGATGTCATCGTCCTCGCCGATGGCTTCGGTTGAGCTGCCCGACTCGGCCAAGACCGCGATGCCGGTAGTCGAACCTCCGCCACCGATCTTGAACTCGGCCCAACGCAAGAAAAATCTGCAAGCGAAACTGATGGACGATTCGCTCGCTGCCAAAGCGGTTCTCGACGCCCTCGCCGAACTGATCCTGCTCGAAATTGAGGAACGCCGCTTTGAGGAAGCCGCGGCTTTGTATAAAGACGTGAGGAAATATCCCGCGATTCGCGATTTGAAGTTCCCCCCTCCGTTGTTGGCCAGTTACTGGCTTCGGGCCGTGGGAGATGGTATCCTCTTGGCCTACAAGGATGATGACTGGAAGGGTTCCATCGACAGTTTTCAAAAGTTGTGGCAACCGCCCCCGGGTGGGTTCCGCGACAAGTTCCGCTTCCCCCCACGTGCGGTCGAAGATTTTTTGTCCAGTTCGCCGAAACTCCGTAAAGCGATCGCCGATGCCCTGGAACGCAACGCCAAAAATATGGCCCTGCAAAAACCTCCGGTGCCATTCCCTGCGAATCTGGAACCACTGCGTTCCTATTTGCCGCCCAAGCCGGCCTCTTGACGTAGTCGTGCCACTGTCGCCGACCATCGAAGATCGAAGAGCAGGGCCGACCGGCATCTCGATCGGTGTCGAGTAGCACCAAATCAACGCAGTCACATGCCGTTTCATTGCGTCGGCGGTCCTGTCTGCCCCCGATTGCCGCCGGGCATACAATGACATTCTCTCCCTGGACCGGAAGGAATTCGACCGTCTTACCTCTGGGAGAGGGGAGAAGTGCCACTCCCCACGACAATCCTTCGGCGAATTCCCCATTTCTTCGAGGACAGCCGTGAGAAAGAGCCAAGTGAATGTTGCGATCATCGGTTTGGGTTTCGGTGCCGAGTTTGGGCCGATCTATCAGAAACATCCGGGAGCGAACCTGTACGCATTGTGTCAACGCAATCCGGAGAAACTGAAAAAGATGGGCGAAGCGTTGCAGGTCGAGAAGTTGTACACCTCGTATGAGGATGTGCTGAAAGATCCGAACGTCGATTTTGTACATATCAATACGCCGATCCCCGATCATGCTCCGATGTCGATCGCCGCTTTGAAAGCCGGCAAACACGTCATGTGTACCGTGCCGATGGCCACCACGGTCGAAGAGTGCTTCCAGATCGTGCAACTGGTCAAGCAGACCGGCTTGAAGTACATGATGGCCGAGACGGTCGTTTATTCCCGCGAGTTTTTGTTCCTCAAGGAGATGGTGCACAAGGGCGAGATGGGCAAAATCCAGTACCTCGCCGCTTCGCATCCGCAAGACATGGATGGCTGGCCCGCTTACTGGGAAAAGATGATCCCCATGCATTATGCGACGCATGTGGTCAGTCCCTGTTTGGGGCTATTGAACAAGCCTGCGGAATACGTCAGTTGCTTTGGTTCGGGAACGGTACGCGATGACATTCGGCAAAAGTCGGGCAACTCGTTTGCGGTCGAAAGCTGTCATATCAAAGTGAAAGATTCTGACGTGGTGGCACACATCTGGCGGTTTTTGTACGACACGGCCCGGCAGTATCGCGAAAGTTTCGACGTCTACGGCTCGAAGAAGAGTTTTGAATGGACGCTGATTGAAGGCGAACCGCACGTTTTGCATACGGCCAAACTTGCTGAACCGCAGATCCCCTCGAAGATCGAAGTGCCCGATTATGCTCATCTGCTGCCCGAACCGATTCGCCCCTTTACGCGAACGATTCAGGATGCACAGCACTTGTCGTTCATCCAGGGTGGGGGGCACGGCGGATCGCATCCGCATTTGGTGCATGAGATGGTATCCGCCTTGTTAGAGGATCGAGACCCATGGCCCAACGCGGTGCAGTCGGCCAACTGGACTTGTGTCGGTATCTTGGCCCATCAATCGGCCCTGCGTGGCGGTCTGCCGATGTGGTTACCGGAGTGGTCGTTGTCCTAACGCGAATCCACGGCTTGGCCTTCCGGCGGACAACGTTCCACGGCGGGCGAACGCTCGTTGCTCGAAAAGACGTTTCCTTTTTTTCTTTTTTCTGAACAGCGGGGGGACGTCCACCGTGGTCTGGCCGCCAGAGCGTTGCATCAATGACGAAACAGAAATTCGCGGGTGTTGAGCAACGCCCAGAGGATGTCTTCCCAAGCACGCCGTTTGTCGGGATGCTTGGCCACATGGGCCAGTGCGGCTTGGCGTTCCGGGTCCGTGGGATAACGCGACAGCGTGGTCAGATACAATTCCGTCATGATCTCCGAATCCGACTTTTTCTCACCAAGCAGTTTGCCTAATCGATTGTTGGGCTGACGAATCTTTTCGTTGATCGTCGGACCATTGATCAATTGCAATGCCTGCGCCAGATTGCTATCGGACTCGCGTTCGCATTCGCAGGCCAACTCCCGAGCCGGTTGGCCGAAGGTCTTGAGGAACGGATGATTCACTTCGCCATCGGGCAACTGAATCGCCCGGGTTCCTAGTGGCAGGCCAGCGAATTTTTCGGGCACCGCCGTGACATCGCACAGCGCATCAAGCAGTTGTTCCGCAGTCAACAGCTTGGTGAAAGCCCGCGAGAAATACTTGGTGTCGTCGCGGTTGGTGTCGTTGGGCGTGGCACTGAGTTGATAGGTCCGCGAACGCGTGATCGTGCGGATCAGATGCTTCAGGTCGAATCGGTGTGCCGCAAAGTCTTGCGCTAGGGCCGTGAGCAACTCATCATTGGCCGACGGGTTGGATTCGCGGAAGTCATCGACCGGATCGACGATCCCCTTGCCCATCAGATGGAACCACACCCGATTCACCACCGATTTGGCAAAAAACGGATTGTCCGGCTTGGTCAACCATTCCGCGAAGACAGCTCGGCGATCTTGTCCCGGGGCGATCTTGGCGACTTCTCCCCCCGGAAACTTCGGAGCCATCACTCGGCCCGTGCGCGGTTGGGTGACTTCGCCATCCCGCGATGAGTAAATGATCTCGATCGCTTCTTGCGGATTGTTGCCCGAACGTTTCGGATCTCTGCGTTGCCGTACCCGAGCGAACCAAGCGGCAGTGCTGTAGTAGTCGTCCTGGGTCCAACGCTCAAACGGGTGATTATGACACTTGGCGCACTGCATACGGACGCCCAGGAACAGTTGGGCCGTCGTCTCCGCGAGGTTCTGCGGATCGCGAGCAATGCGGAAGAAATTGGCCGGAGGCACTGCGGTTGCGTCGCCGTTGGCAGTCAACAACTCGCGGACGAGTGCATCGATCGGCGTATTGCTGGCCAGGTGAGCGCGCAGCCACTGTTGAAACGCGTGGGTTCCTTTCAACTGGATCGTCTTGCGACTGGGGCGGAACACATCAGACCATTTCAGCGTCCAGAAATCGGCATACTCGGTACGCTCCAACAGGGCATCGATCAGCTTGGCCCGCTTGTTCGGGTCGCGATCTTCCAAAAACCGGCGCACTTCCACCGCCGTGGGTAATCGACCGCAAACATCCAAAAAGGCCCGACGAACGAATTCGTGGTCGGCACACAATTCCGAAGGGGCGATGTTCAATTGGCGAAGTTTGGCAAATACATGCCGATCGACCAGGTTGACCTCGGGCGGATTCGGCCAAACGAAGCCTTCCTTCGGTTCCAGGTAGGTCAAACGCACCGTTTGCAGTTCGTCCAGATAGCGGCACAAGATCGCTACTTCGCCGGTCTGTTTGAATTCGACGAGGCCGTTGGCGTTCACGTCGGCAACGGCAGGGTCGCTTGAACTGTAGACGGTCATGCGGGTTACGTCACGACTGCTGCCATCGGCGAAGTGAGCGACCACCGCAAGTTGCTGCCACCGGGCCGGGGCGCGCAGCACTCGGGAGCCAGGGAGGATGTCGATTTTCTTCAACGGCGGCAGTTTGGACGGGTCATCGGCCATCCCCTCAGCCAACCAAGTTTGCACCATTTCCAAGGCGAGGCTACCGGGGACGAAGCGTTGGCCTCCTTCGTGGGGGACGCGTCCTAACCCCTTTTGCACCAACAGGCTAGCGTTTGGGGCGAGTCGATCGGTACGTCGGCCCCAGACGTCGCGGGTCAATTGCAGATAATCGGATGCTGGGTCAAAGCCCCGGAGACTGAGTTTGAAGCCGTTCTTGCCACTAGGGGTACCATGGCAAGCCCCTTGATTGCACCCGCCGATACTCAGAGCGGCAATCACCTGACGCCGAAAGCTCACGGGTTCAGCCACTTCCTGCTTCTCGACACGCACCGGCACCGTGGCAGACAGGGTTCCCACTTTCACAGTCAACTTAGTTTCGCCGTTGCTTTGGGGGCGGAGAAAACCGAGATCCACTTGGGCCAGGGGTTGTTCCAACTGAAACTCGGCGATCGCCGTCAAATCACGGACGGAGCCATCGGCATATTGCCCCTGCACCAGCACCTGCTGAGTTGCCAGTCGGCCACTCAGGTTAATTTGGGCAGGATGAACTTGGAGGGAGGACGGAGTTCCCAAAAGTTTCGCTTTCGCCGCGGCATCCGTTGGCGGAGAAGCCAGAGCCAAGCCGGACATGCTCAGCCAATAGGCGAGTATGCCTATCCTCACAGCGGATCGACGGTTGAGCCGATACGGTATCACGGGAAGGTATGGAAGCATACGCGGGACTCCAAATCGGAAGTGGCTTGCACACTAAGTAGGTGGGTGGGATGGAATGAGCCATTCCGGCGCAATCAGTTTGTTCCTCAGCGTTAATGTAATGGTTCGCATGACGGAATGCGACGCTTTTTCCACGATTTTTTCACCAGAACAGCACTCGATTGAACATCTAAAATCATCCAGGATGAAGAAGTTGATCGGAAGAGAACTCGTCGGCGGATTTACCAACTGTCTGCTGGAACCGTTGCCCTGCAAGGGATATGATGGAGTCACGATGGAATCTCCTTGTCTAGGACTTGGAGTCTCCAGCGATCAGAACCGGTCGAATGGGTTCCATCCTTTGGAAAAGAGGATGAAAGGCTCGGTCAGTTCCTCCTCGTTCCCCTCGCTGCGGAGGGCTACTATGTCGTCACCGACCACCCGCGTCGATCGTGAGACGTTCTTGGATCGACTACGCCGAAGTGGGCTGATTCCCGTGGAACAATGGCCCTACGTCGAATCGCTAGTTCCCGATGCCGATCGGGGCAAAGTACTGGCGAGGCTGTTGGTCGAACAGGGGATTTTGACACGTTTTCAAGCAGAACGGTTGCTCGCAGGGCGAACCGAAGGCTTCATTCTGGGGCAGTATCGCATTCTCGATGAACTCGGTCGGGGGGGCATGGGCCGCGTCTTCAAGGCGCAACACATGACGATGAACCGTATCGTGGCCCTGAAGGTGCTCAACCCGAAATTAACGGAAACGGAACGCGCACGCCAATTGTTCCTCCGCGAAGTGAAGGCCGCGGCGAAACTGTCGCATCCCAACATCGTGGCGGCCTTCGATGCCAATCAGATCGGCGATCGCTGCTATCTGGTGCTGGAGTATGTGGATGGCCCGAACCTGCACGAATTTGTCAAGGAAAAGGGCGTACTGCCGGTATCGCAAGCCTGCGAGTTCATTCGGCAGGTCGCGGTAGGGCTGCAATACGCCCACGACCTGGGCATGGTGCATCGCGACATCAAGCCGGCCAACATGTTGGTGCAAAAGCCGATGGGGCGATCGAATGTTCAGACAGTGAAGATTCTCGACTTCGGCTTGGCTCGGATCAACGCGCCGGAAGCGGGGGAATACAAAGGGCAAGACTCGATCCTAGCGGCCAAATCGTCGATCATGGGGACACCGGACTTTTTGCCCCCGGAGCAAGCCCGCGATCTGCACGCGGTCGATGGTCGCTCCGACATCTACAGTCTAGGTTGTTCACTGTATTATCTGCTGACCAAGCAAGTTCCCTTTCCTGGCGGAACGCAGATTGAAAAACTGATGCGGCACGCCACCGAGGAACCGATTCCTGTCGAGCAATTGCGTCCCGAGGTGCCAACAGGAGTCGCGGCCATCGTGCGGAAAATGATGGCCAAGAAACAAGCCGATCGCTTCCAAAATGCCCAAGAAGTGGCGTTGGCTCTAACCCCTTGGTGCGTCTCAACCGGGTCGGGAGCGTGGAAACCTATCGAACTTCCTCCAATGGTGCAAGTGCTGCCGCATTCGGGAGTCTATCGCACTCATCCGGTGCCCGGTTTGGTAGCTCCACCGATGGTCCAACCTCTGCCGATCGAAGAACCAGTCTCCCCTTGGTCTAATCTCTTGGATGAAGAAGAGAGCCTCACCCCGACGCATGGCATCCACAACGAAGCAACACAATCACCGCATGTGGTGCCCCCAGCCACCGCGACTTCATTCAAACTGCGTCGGCAAACCCAACGACGCCACAGTTGGTTTTGGTCCCTGCTATTCTTCTTGGTCAGTGTGCTAGTGGTGGGAGCTACTATTGCCGCTTTATGGTGGATGGTGCATTCTCGTTGAGGTATCGCTGCGGGACGGTGCGTCGGCAGCTTCGACAGGAAAGCAGCAATGGATCATTGTCGGCACCCCTGTTGTTCAATAAAGTAAAACTGGGCATACTTCCTTTAACCGATAATGAGCCATGGCGCAACCCAGTTCTTCTCTTCCATCGTCGATGGTGGAAACTCCATCGCAGAGTACATCGGCCCCCTCTTCCCCCCCAAGCGAAGCGACGACCTGTGCCGCGGCAATCGCGGGATTACGCGGGGCGTTGAATCGGGCGTTACGCGGAAAGTCCCAGGTGATCGAGCAAGTGTTGGCGTGTCTATTGGCACGGGGGCACTTGTTGTTGGAAGATCTCCCAGGTTTAGGGAAGACCACCTTGGCCAAGGCGGTTGCTGCTGCAGTGGGTGGGCGGTTCGCCCGGGTGCAATGCACGCCGGACCTACTGCCGGGCGACATCACAGGCTTTGCTGTCTTCAATCAAAAAACGCGGGAGTTTGAATTTCAACCCGGCCCCGTATTTGCCGACGTGCTGTTGGCCGACGAAATCAATCGCACGACTCCGCGGACGCAGTCGGCTTTGTTGGAAGCGATGGCCGAACGACAAGTGACAGTCGATAATACTCGGCACACGCTCTCGCCGACGTTTTTCGTGATTGCCACGCAAAATCCGGTCGAGCATCATGGAACGTACCCGTTGCCCGAAGCGCAACTGGATCGCTTCGCGATGAAATTGTCGGTCGGCTACCCGGATCGTGCCGACGAATTGGAGATGTTAGCCGCCTCGATTGGTGACATCGCGTTGGAACCGCGGCGAGAGACGGTGTTGCGGGAAGGGCAGTTGGCCCAATTGCAGCAAGAGGTTGCCTCGGTGGCGGTTCATGCGAATGTTCGCGGGTATCTGGTCGATTTGGCCCGAGCGACGCGAACGCATCCGAAGGTTTCGCTCGGACTCAGCCCCCGCGGTCTGTTGATTTGGCAACGGGTGGCCCAGGCCTGGGCCTTCTTGCAACAACGGCCGTTCGTCACCCCCGACGACGTGCGTGCCATGGCTTACCCCGTGTTGTGCGTGCGCTTAGGCATCTCGGCGGATGCAGGCAATCTGATCGAGCAGATTTTGGAATCGGTCGCAGTCCCGGTTTGAAGTTGGAGCCGGCATTTCTCGCCGTGGACGAGCGATTCTTGGGGAATTTCCGGAGTTTGCGATTCATGTTGAGCGGAACCGATCTGTTTTGGAGCATCTTGGTTCGCACGGGGCAGATTGCGATCGAATGCAGTTCGACCTTGGTGGTGGGCTTTCTGGTAGCGGCAGTCATGCGTCGAATGATGGGGGCCGAGACGACCCGGCGCATGTTTGGGGGGGAAGGTTTCAAAGGCTTGTTCCGCGCTTGGGCCATTGGTTCGTTGCTGCCGGTTTGTTCGTTGGGCGTCATTCCGGTGGCACGGGAACTGCGACGTGCCGGGGTGCCCAGTGCCACGGTCCTTTCCTTTGTGCTAGCTGCGCCGCAGTTGAATCCTTTGTCGTTTCTGTATGGTCTGACCTTATCCGAACCGATTGTCATCATCTCGTTTGTGATCGCGACGATGGTCTTGGCCATAGCAGGGGGCGAAATTTGGAAACGTGCGTTTGAAACTCCGGCGGATACTCTGCCGCCGGGGGACGAACCCATGCCGGCTCCCGGACTAAAACGCCTCGTCGCCGTAGCCGTCGCGGCCGCTAAAGAAACCGTTGGCCCGAGCATGGTTTACATCCTCATCGGCATCGCCTTCACGGGCTTGCTGGCCGGCTCGATTCCCCATGGGGCGTTGGGCACTTCGATGCGGCACGACGATTGGATCTCGCCGTTACTGATGGCAGCCATCGGCATCCCTGCTTACTCTGGCGTGCTGCCCGGAATGATGCGTATCGGCTTGATGTTCGATCATGGCAATTCGGTCGGGGCCAGCTTTGTTTTGTTTGAACAGGGCGTGGGACTGAATCTGGGACTGCTGATTTGGCTGGTTGTCCATTACGGCAGCAGACGTTTGCTGCTCTGGTTGCTGGTGTTGACGCTGATCGTGGTAGCTGTCGCTTATGCGATGGAAGGACCGTTGTACTACGCCCAAGAGGAAGCCAGTCATACGCACGCTTTTGACGAGTGGACCAGTCCGTTCTTGGCCGGGGGAGTCACCTTGCCGGAAGTCGGCCAAAAGCTGTTGCAGAAGATCGAAGTTTTGGAACCGGTGGCCTTGGCCGTGTTGCTGGCCTTGTTGGTACTGGGGGGGATCGTCGCTCTGATCGACCGTAGTGGTTGGCTGGAACCGTGGTTGATCGCATCGTCGGCCGTCGAGCGGCCGCGGACCGGGCTGAATTGGTATGTACCGGGGCCAGTTTTGGGCATCATCACCCTGATCGGGTTAGTGATTTTCAGCGTGATCGCCCTGTACATCTATTACCCGTCGCCGCGGGAAGCATCGGAAATGTTGGTTGCGGTCAAAACCAGTGCGTTGAGCGCGGTCATTTCGGGCAAGAAAGAGGAGGCGATTCGTCAGATTCAGCAATGGGACTTACTGACCCGCAAGATGCAGGTGGGCGTGCTAATCCGCACCGGCCAGATGCCGCAGGAAATGAGCAAGACCACCGAAGAACTGCGCGAACTGCTGGAAGTCATGCGGGATCATCTGCTGGCCAACGAACTCGATCAGGCCAAGAAGATGTCGCGGCAAGTGGAGGAGGCGCATCGGAAGTTCCGCAAAGTGTACGGACTCGACAGATCGGGAACCTTGTGATGGCTGGGGTGGGTCTGGGCGGCCCAACCGGATGCGAAAAAAAGTGTGTCCAACGGCAGCAAGTTTGGCTCTGATAGACAAGACATCCCCGAGTCATCCCGGACCTGCCGTGCGTCTTATCGGTCCCCAGCGGAGCCAATTTCATGCCACCAGGAATCAGCCGACGACAAATGTTGAAAGCCGCTGCGGCGGGGTTTGGGTATCTCGCTTGGGCGGGGCTGGCCGCGGAAGCGGCGCAAGCTGTCGGGAAAAATCCGTTGGCGGCTCGGCCGGGGCACCATCCCGCCCGTGCCAAACGGATCATCTTCCTGTTCATGCATGGTGGCCCCTCTCAAGTCGACACCTTCGACTACAAACCGAAACTGGCAGAGTACGACGGCAAAGAGTTGCCGTTTCCCCCCGCAGAAGGAACGACCGTGACCCGCACGGTCATGCCCTCGCTGTGGAAGTTCCGCAAGCACGGCGAAAGCGGAGCATGGGTATCGGAACTATTTCCCGAGACGGCCAAGTTCGTCGATGACCTGTGTTTTCTGAAAGGGATGCACACCGAAGGCCAAAGCCACGGCCAAGCCGTCTTGCAATTGCACACCGGTGCCCAAGCTCTGACCCGGCCTAGCATGGGGGCATGGGTGGTGTACGGTTTAGGAACCGAAAACCAAGAATTGCCTGGGTTTGTGACCATCTGTCCGACCCGCGGTCATGGGGGAGCGCAAAACTACGGCAATGCGTTTCTGCCGGCGATCTATCAAGGCACCGCGATCGGCTATGCCGGTACGCCGGCTTCCAATGCCCGGATTCAGAACCTGGCGAATGCTTCGTGGACGCTCGAACAACAACGGCAACAACTCGACTTGTTGCAAACGCTCAATCGCGGGCATCTCGAACGGGTGGGAACAGATGATCGCATCGAGGGCGTGATCGAATCGTTTGAACTAGCCTTCCGCATGCAAGCCTCGGTGCCCAAGTTGACCGACCTGAGCAACGAAACCCAGGAAACCCTAAGACTTTACGGCATTGGCGAAAAGCCGACCGACGACTTTGGCCGGCAATGTCTGATGGCTCGGCGTTTCGCCGAGGCGGGAGTCCGCTTCATTCAAGTGTCGCACAGTTTCAAGTGGGATCAGCACGGCAACATTCGGCAGCACGAAAAGAATGCGTTGGAAGTCGATAAGCCGATCGCCGGACTGCTGGCCGACCTGAAACGCCGTGACCTGCTCAAAGATACCCTCGTCTGGTGGGGCGGCGAGTTTGGCCGAACGCCGGTCGTTCAGGGGAAAGATGGCCGCGACCACAATCCGCAAGGGTTCACGATGTGGTTGGCCGGGGGAGGCGTCAAGAGTGGCTTCAGCTACGGCAGCACCGACGAGTTCGGCTACTACGCCGTGCATGAAAAAATCCACATGTACGACCTACACGCGACCATCTTGCATCTGCTAGGGTTGGATCACGAAAAACTCACCTACCGCTTCGCGGGACGCGATTTTCGACTGACCGACGTTCATGGCCGAGTCGTTAAAGACATCTTCGCCTGAACGATCGACTGACTGTCCGCCACAAAGGACTGCCCGCAGCGATGAATGGTCTGCAATCAGCGACAATCCGCACGCTGGACGCTGGATAGATCAGACGCACCGACAGATTGCCGCAACGACCGAAAGATAGTCGGCAACAAATGGACAGTCCGTTTGGCAAGCCCCGGAATTTTTTTCCGCAATGCGCCCTTGCTCAATGGCCGCGGATGGCGTATCAAGAGGAGATATGTCTTGTGGAACCGCTCCGAAGGGTGTTCCTCCTTCGGTAAACTGATGACGGAAGCCGGAATGCCAACGATCAATCAACTAGTCCGCCGCGAGCGTAAGGTACAACGCTCGAAACCGCGTCACCCCGCGATGCAAGGTTGCCCGCAGAAACGGGGTGTTTGCACCGTGGTGAAAACGATGACGCCGAAAAAGCCGAACTCGGCCCTGCGCAAAGTGGCACGGGTCCGACTGTCGAACCAAATCGAAGTGACGGCCTACATCCCCGGCGAAGGCCACAACCTACAAGAACACTCGATCGTGCTGGTGCGTGGTGGCCGGGTCCGCGATTTGCCCGGGGTCCGTTATCACATCATCCGGGGAGTGCTGGACTGCCAAGGGGTGCAAGATCGGAAGCAAGCCCGCTCCAAGTATGGAGCCAAGATCAGTGGCAAGTGATGGGGATGCTCGCATCGAGGAGCGGATTCTTCGTAGGTTCCACTTAGTCGGAAGCAAGAACACTCATGGGATTCAAACCTACTGCCAGCAAGAAGATGCTGAAACCAGACGTCCGTTACGGATCGCTCTTGGTGTCGAAATTTATCAACTGTCTGATGCTCAATGGCAAAAAATCGGTTGCTACCCGTATCTTCTACAGCGCCATGGAGCAGATTAAAAAACGCATGCCGGATGCCGACCCCTTGGCCGTTTTTGAGCAAGCGGTCGAGAACGTCAAACCCACGGTAGAAGTCCGTTCCCGGCGTGTCGGTGGTGCTAACTACCAAGTGCCGATGCAAGTGAAACGCGATCGGCAACAGAGTTTGTCGATCCGCTGGATTATCCTGGCCTCCCGCAATAAAACCGGCCGACCGATGTACCTCCGCTTGGCCGACGAATTGATGGCCGCCTACCGTCGCGAAGGCGAAGCCATCAGCAAACGCGAACAAACCATCAAGATGGCCGAAGCCAACAAGGCTTTCGCTCACTTCGCTTGGTGATGCTGCCCGCCCGGAAGGCATGCGTTCGGACTACAACGCAAACGCGAACCGGCTCGCCGACGAACGAAGCTGCACGCCGCATCTCGCTTCCTTGCTGGGATGCGGCTTTCCTGTTTTTTGCTGTGGTCCTAAGTCAGGTTTTCTGTTGCTGCAACACGACGGTGGTTCTTGCGCCAGATTTCCCATGGCTGCAACCAACCTAGCCTTGATAGTGGTTTTTTGTTCATATGGAATTCCAGCGGTTGCTTTTCCCCACTTCGTAGGAATCCTCATGAACAACGAAGCGATCACCCGTTGGCTTCGTCAACAAGCCAACGCCTTGGCAGCTCAGCGGGAGAATCTGTATCGAGTGCGTTCCTACCGTTGGGCCGCTTCGGTGGTGGAGGCTTTGGAAGTCGAAGTCGGCGATTTAGTTCGCACCCAAGGACGTAAAGCACTGGAGCAACTCCCCGGTATTGGCCGATCGTTGGCGAGACGCATCATTCAACTATTGAAAGAATCTTCCGCCCTATCGCCCGACACCGGAACCATGGCCCGACCACCGAGAAATTTTTCGCGAGGTGGCTGAGAACGGAAAGTCTATGCAAGCAACGATTTCGCTTGCGTCCGCTTGTATAATGAGTGCGGCCGATGATCGACTATCTGCCAGAAGATTGGAGAAAGGTGCTCGCGGCGGAGTTGGCTTCGGAAAAATTCCGAAAACTCGCCGCGTTTGTTGCCGATCAACGCGCGAAATACACGGTCTATCCCCCCGAAGCGGAGGTTTTCACCGCTTTTCGGCTGACGCCGTTCGCACAAGTACGAGTGCTGTTGCTGGGGCAAGACCCTTATCACGGGACCGGCGAAGCGCATGGTTTGTGCTTTTCGGTAAAACCGGGCGTCCCAATCCCGCCGTCCCTGCGGAACATATTCAAGGAATTGGCTAACGATATCGGGGGTTCGATCCCCAGCCATGGCTGCCTGACGTCATGGGCGAAGCAAGGGATGCTGATGCTCAACGCCGTTCTGACCGTGCGCGCCAACGAACCGGCATCGCATGCTCGTCAGGGGTGGGAATGGTTCACCGACGCGGTGATTCAATACGTCAACGCGAAACCGACGCCGGTGGTGTTCGTTTTGTGGGGGGCTTATGCCCAGAAGAAAGCGACGCGAATCGATGCGTCACGGCATACGATCCTCCAAGCAGCCCATCCGTCGCCTTTGTCGGCCAACAAGGGATTTTTGGGCAGCCGGTGTTTCTCGCAAATCAACGCCGCCCTCCGTCGGCACGGCCAACCAGAGATCGATTGGACCATCCCGGTAACGGTGGACAGCGAATTTTCAACAACCGTCGCAGAAAAGCCTTGAGGACATCATACAAGAACGATCGCTAAAATTGGAGAACCATTGCATTGATTTGCGCGCGAATTTCATCTATACTTGATGTAGGCGATGCAACTTGTTACAAGAATCGACATATTGGTCAGACACTCCCCGCAGTTGTCCCGGGAAATACAATGTTGTTGGATTAGGGTAAGGAAGCCAGAGGAGCCGGATCGTGGCAGTCATTTTCCCTGCCCTTGGCACGCAAATAGAGCCAAATACGGCTAATACCTCCGAATTCGCCCCTCCGTTGGTTCTCTTGCAGCGCCTGTTGGAACAAAACCTGCTTGTGGCAGAAGATTGGCAGCAACTTGCCGAGTCGCAGCGTCAGTCGATTCTAGCCAGCACCACCCCTGCCGAACTCCTCGAACGTCTGTGCGAAGCCCAACTGCTGACCTTGTATCAAGCGGAACGAATCGCCCAGGGGAAAAGCCAGCAACTCCGCCTAGGGAATTATCGGATTCTGGAACCGTTGAGCAGCAACGGTAGCACCACCCTTTATCGCGCAGAGCATATTCATCTACGCCGACTAGTAGCGATGAAGATCGTCACGCCTTCGTCCGAAGCGGGATCGCGCTTGGTGCAACGCTTCTGGCGTGAAGTACGCACGGTGTCGAAATTGCAGCATCCGAACATCGTCGCGGCAATCGATGCCGGGGAATTGCTCAGCAGCACCGCCTTGGGCACGCAGACGCTGTACTACCTCGTGACGGAATATGTTTCCGGTCATGATTTGGAAAAACTCGTTCAACTACACGGGCCGCTGTCGGTGTCGATGGCTTGTCATATCATCCATCAAATCGCCGATGCTCTGCACGAGGCGCACGCGCAGCAACTGATCCACCGTGACCTCAAACCCGCGAACATCCGGGTGACCCCGGACTACGTTGCCAAGTTGCTGGATTTTGGCCTAGTTAGCCAGCCGAGCAGCGACCGTTTGACCGATCCGAAAATGTCGCTGGGCACCTTCGGTTACATGGCCCCGGAACAAGCTCAAGATGCCTCGCAAGTCGATGCCCGGGCCGACATTTACTCGTTAGGTTGCACGTTGTTCTGGGCGTTGACCGGTCGGGAACCGTTCCCAATTCGCCCCGGCAGCCAACTTGCAGCAGACCTGATTCGTCGCTGGACGCAACCTCCCCCTTCCGTGCGCAGCTTTCGGCCCGAATTGCCGCTGGCTCTCGACACGTTGATCCAGCAGATGATGGCCATCGAGGTCCAGCAACGCCCGCCGGACGCCAAGGCGGTCATGCGTGCTTTGCTACCGTTCCTGCAAGATGGTGCGGCCGATCATCACGTCGTTGGTCTGCCCGATCCGGTGGGAGATACCCCCCATTGGGTTGATATTTCTTCCCATACACGCATCCACCAACTATTGATCATCGACGACGATTCCGAACTGCGGCGATTGTGTCGGTTGACCCTCAGCAGCGATCGCCTGGCTTGCCTGGAAGCAGCCGATGGGGAACAGGGACTGGCCCTGTTGCGAGAGCGGCCTTTCGACCTGGTGCTGCTGGATATGGAACTTCCAGGCCTTCGTGGACCGCAAATCCTGCATGAAATCCGCAAAGCTCCCCCCCAGTCCGAACTTGAAAGTGATTCTGTGTTCCTCTCAGACCAATGCCGACGAACTGTCGCGAGGTCTGCTCGAAGGTGCCGACGACTTCATCATCAAACCGTTTAGCATCTTGCAACTGCGGGCACGGGTCAAGACAGCCCTACGGCTGAAGGATGCTTTGGATCGTGCCGATCAACTCAACCATAACTTGCTGCAAGGCAAGGAAGAACTCGAACGCATGGTCAGCGCTCGCGATAGCGATTTGGTGCGCGCGCGGAAATCGCTGGTGTTGACGTTAGCCAAGTTGGTCGACCATCGTAGCAGCGGCACAGGATCGCATTTGCTGCGGATGCAGTTGTATTGTCGAGCATTGGCCGAGGAAGCCGCGAAACTCCCGACGTTCGCTTCCCAGATCGATGCCGCTTTCATCGATTGCATCGAAGAGTGCGCGCCGTTGCATGACATCGGTAAGGTCGCCGTTCCCGATCATATCCTGCTCAAACCGGGGCTACTCGAAGCGGAAGAACGGCTAATTATGCAGACCCACACCACCATCGGGGCCGAGACATTGCAGGAAGTGGCTAAACATCAAGGCTTTCCCCCCGGTTTTTTGCAAATGGCCATCGACATCACGCGGTATCATCACGAACGCTGGGACGGCACCGGCTACCCTGACCGCTTGGCTGGAGCCGATATTCCTCTGTCGGCTCGCATCGTTGCACTGGCTGATGTCTACGACGCCTTGCGGTCGCGGCGGGTGTATAAGCCGGCGTTGTCGTCTCATATGGCCGTCTTGGCGATCACCGAGGCTTCGCCCGGTCACTTTGA
>CALEEC010000028.1 GCA_937949245.1 uncultured Gemmataceae bacterium
GCGGCGTGTAAGTCAGATCGGTCGGCCGAATCGCTTCGTGAGCTTCCTGGGCACTTTTCCCACTGACGAACTGATTGGGCTGGGTTGGCAAATAAGCCGGGCCATACGTCGATTGGATGTGTGCCCGCACCATCTGCAACGCTTGCGTCGAGACATGGGTGCTATCGGTACGCATGTAGGTGATCAACGCGACCGAACCATCCGGGCCAAGATCGACACCTTCGTACAATCTTTGGGCCAACTGCATCGTCTTCGAGGAAGGAAACCGAAGGCGGATGTTGGCCTGTTGCTGCAAGGTACTGGTGGTGAACGGCGGAGGAGCCTTTTCCGGGCGGTCTTTCTGCTCGATTTTAGAAACAACGTAAGTCGCATTTCGTAATGCGTTTAGCACCGCATCGACTTGCGTTTCGTTGCTCGCAGCAAACTCTTGATTCTGCCAGCGCACCAACTCGGCGAAAAATGCCTGCGGGGGCAATTTCGGCATACCGACTGTCTCAGCCACTGGGGGCGTCACCGACTCGGTACTTTCAGGAGCCGTTTCCGGGTCTTGGGGCACTTCTTTGGCGGATTCGGCTTCGCTATCGGCCGCGGCCCCCTTTTTCTTGGCGTAGATCTTCGACTTGCTCAGATCCGCGACGTAACCTCGAACCGCTCCCTGAGGAGCGAGCATCGCCGTGATTTTCCAATATTCCTCACTGCGGAACGCCTCAATCTCGCGTTCGCGATCGACAATCAACCGCAACGCTACCGATTGGACCCGTCCAGCGCTCAAACCCTTGGATACTTTGATCCGCAATAGATCGCTCAAGGGATAACCGACGACACGATCCAAAGCACGCCGGGCCTCTTGGGCTTTGACGCGGGTGAGATCGATTTTGCTGGCGTTCTGCAACGCCTGCTGCACGGCCGACTTGGTGATTTCGTTGAAGCGGATACGGAAGGTACGATCGGGGTCGAGTTTCAGTTCATCGGCAATGTGCCAAGCGATGGCTTCCCCTTCGCGGTCGGGGTCGGAAGCCAAGTAGATGCGGTTGGCCTTGGCAGCCTCGCGGCGGAGTTCTTCCAGAACCTCCTTTTGCGATCGGCGTTTGGTTCCGCGTCCGCTTTTGTCGTCGGCTTTGTCCAGCACGACGTAGCGTAAGATCCAGCCATTGCCGATGTTAACGCCGGCGATCTCTTCCCCTTTTTGCTTACCGCTACGGGGCAAATCACGAACGTGGCCGTAACTGGCGACCACTTTGAAGCCGGGGCCGAGGTACTTGTTGATGGTCTTGGCTTTGGTCGGCGATTCGACGATCACCAAGTCCGGTTTGCTCGCGTCGGCAGCCCGAGAAGTCGCTTGGGCTTGAGGTTCGGCCTCCGAAGGCGAAACCACGGTTTTCCGGCGACGAACAGTTTTACCGTTGGCCGGTTCGACGGCTTGACTCGTCGCTTCTTGCGCCTTGTTGGTACGTTTGCGGCCGGTCGCGGGGGCGTCCCCGGCGGGTGGGGTTTGCTTCTTGCGTGCTGCCACGTTCGCTCCCAAATGCGGTTCCTGTTGTTGCTCGCTCGTGGATTCGCTACAATCGCTATCTTGGGAAAGATAATCAACACCAATAGTGCATCGATGCGCGGCGTGTCAAGTCCGGTAGAAGTAGATTCACCGGTTCGCTCGCAGGGATTCGAGGATCGCCGATGGCTTTCAACCCCTTCAACACCTTTCGCAAAAACAGCAAGGTCATCTTCGCTGGCCTGACGATCATGTGCATGTTCGTCTTTATTCTGTCCAGCGGAATTGGACAGGGCGGAGATTTTTTTGATTGGCTCCCCCGCCAAATTGGCTTGGGACGCACGGACAAAACCGAACTGGCCCGTGCTTATGGCGAGAAGATCACCACGCGCAACATCGAGCAGCTTCGCCTTTTACGCCTGTTAGCCAATCAGTACATGCTCTCGGTCACCGAACGAGCCAACGCCGCCTTGATGGAAGAGGTCGAACGCGAACTGCCCAAGTTGCAGAAGTCTACCCAGGAGATCTTACGCGCTCCGGTCCAGATCAAGCGTATGCTGGCCGACCCAGAGAAGATCCCGGCCAACCTCCGCCAATTTATTTTGCCGACCTACCTCCAGCAACTGAATCAGTCGATGGTGTTGCTGATTAACGAACTCGATCAGATCAAAGAAAAGCAGAAGAAAAATCCCGACACGTTGCAAGCCGAGTTGGAAGCGGTTACCAAAGTGCTGCATGTGCTGCGGTCCGACCAACGCCTGTTTGCCCAAAGCGGCAATCGTGGCACGCTGATGTATTTTTCCAACGAACCCGACACCACACGCACGCTCATCGAGTTCGACTTGTGGTTGCAAAAGGCGGATCGTTTGGGCATTCGGCTATCGCCCTCGGAAGTCAATCGGCTGATCAACCTCGAAACGATGAACGCTTTGCGGAGCAACGATTCGGCTCAGGTCGAAGAAGCGATCCGCAAAAATCGGCAACGCTTTACCACCGACGAACTGTTGTTGGCGTTGTCCAACGAATTCCGCGTGCGGATGGCCAAAGCGGCCTTAGCCGGGGAGGCTTCGCGGATGCGTGGTACGCTCACCACGTTACCCGCTTATGTGACGCCCTACGATTTCTACCAGTTCTACAAGGAAAATCGCACGCCGCTGACTCTCAGCCTGATCGAAGTGCCCGCGACCCGCTTTTATGGCGAAGTCCGCGAGACGCCCAGCGAAGACGAGTTACGTCGTTTCTTCAACCAGTATGTACGCAACTTCCCCGATCCGTCGCGTGACGAACCCGGCTTCCGCGAACCCCGTAAGGTGAAAGTCGAATGGGTCGCCGGCAGTGCCCAATCGCCGATCTACAAAAAAACGCTGCCATATTTATGGGTTGCCACTCAAGTCGGCTGTGCTGCTCCCACGCTGCCGTTGGCGGCTGAGCATTGGCCCGCTACGCTGATTCACGCTTCGTTGCCCCGGATTGCCGAAGCCGTGCCCTTGAACGAATCCTACGAACAACGCCAGCGGAATCTGCTCCCCTGGAGCGACGCGACCACGCCGCAGGTCCACGAAACTTCGGTGGTGCAGGCATTGCCGTTCGCTTTGGCCGTCGCTCAGACGGCAGCCAACCTCGGCACCAAGGGGAGTCCCTTCGGAGCCGGCCTGGCTTTGGAAAGTCGGGTGATCCTGCACGAAATCCGCGATCGCGTGCAGGTCGGCATGCAACTGGTGCTGGCACCGATGCAAGCGGGCTTCCAATTGCCGGCCATCGCGCCGATCGCGGCAGCTATTCCCCAACCCTTGCCGTTCGCTGCGGTCGAAAAACTGCTCCGCGAACGACGGATGGAAACTTTGGTGGAAAACTTCTTCGTCAGCGACATCACCGCGTTCCGCGACAAACTGCAAAAGCTGGGCGAAGAACTGCAACCGACCGGCAAAGACGCCAAACCGCTCAGTGACGAGGAAAAGAAGAAAAAAACCGAAGCCATTCGCGCCTTCATCGCCGATTGGGTGAAAGTCCGTGGCTTTGAAACCAACAGCAACGACGAGTTCCGCGATCGCTTTACCCTGCAATACAAGGTTGGCAAGCCGGTCGTCCCCGGCGAACTGCCGCCGTTGGAGCCGGACCCGGCTTTGCTGCCACTGGTGCTAGAATTTCAAAAGACGCTGTTCACCCGACGGATGACACGTCCAGATGACCCGATGCCGATGTTCGGCGAACAATTCTTCATGGAGCCAAGCCGGATCGATCCGAATTTCAAAGAGCCTCGACTGTATCAACCGACGTGGTTCCCCGATGGCATGCCTCCGTCGCCGAACATGCTGATGCCCGATACGAAGGTGTACCTCGCTTGGCGCCGCGACGAACTCGAACCGCGCACCCCCAAGTTTGAAGAGGCACGCCCCGAAGTGGAAAAGGCTTGGAAGTTGCGCAAGGCTCGCGAGTTGGCCAAGAAGAAAGCCGAGCAATTAGCTCAGCAGGTGAAGAACCTCAAGGGGTCCCGGCCGCAGATCGATCAATTAGCTATCGACGGCAAGTACAA
>CALEEC010000029.1 GCA_937949245.1 uncultured Gemmataceae bacterium
GGTCGAAGTCTTCGATCGCGCTGGCCAATGGGTCGGGCGTGGGTTGTACAACGGCCATTCGCGGATCGCTCTACGGATTTTGACCGAAGACGAACACCAACCGATTGACGCTGATTTTTTCGATCGTAAACTATCCGCAGCCATCGCTTTGCGCCGCGAAGTGTTGCAACTCGATAACGTCACCAACGCCTACCGTCTGGTTCATTCCGAGGCGGACGACCTCAGTGGCTTGGTCGTCGATCGCTTCGGCTCGACCTTGGTGCTGGAATTTTTCGCGGCGGGGATGTACCGCTTTCGCCCGCTATTGCTAGAGTTGTTGTCTCGACACTTTCCCGACAGCCGCTTTTACTGGTTCGCCGAGGAACACGTTGGCAAACAAGAATCGTTCGATTGTCGCTCGCCGGAACCTCCCGCGCCATGCGACATCGTGGAATATGGCCTGACGTTTCGCGTCGCGCCGGGCAGCAAGCACAAGACCGGTTTTTTCGTCGATCAGCGAGAGAATCGCAAACGGTTGGCGGAATTTTGTCGCGGCAAACGGGTGCTGGACTTGTGCTGCAATTCGGGGGGCTTTTCCATCTACGCCAAGGTGCGGGGGCAAGCTGCGGAGGTGGTCGGCGTGGATCTCGATGAGCAAGCCATTGCCCTAGCCCGGCAGAACGCGGCACTCAATCAGGCGAAAATTCGCTTCGTCCAAGCCGATCTTTTCCCGTGGTTGCGTGAGACACTGCCTCATGGGCAACGCTACGACGTGGTGATTTTAGACCCAGCGAAACTGACACGCGATCGCGACTCCATCGACTTGGCTTTGCGCAAGTACGCCGACATGAATCGATTGGCTCTGCAAGCGGTGACCGACGGCGGACTTTTTCTGACCTGTTCCTGCACGGGGTTGGTCAGCGAGGAAGCCTTTCTGGACATGCTGCGCAAAGCAGCTTGGCAAGCGGGGAAAGTGGTCCAAGTACTCGAGATTCGCGGAGCAGGGGCCGATCACCCCTATCGCATCGATGTAGCCGAGGGACGTTCTCTCAAAGCGATCTTCTGTCGGGTACGTTCCGCCGATCGGTTGCCGACGTTCACGCCGCGTGCCGACGAAAACCGCCGGGAAACGTCGGCGCAATCAAACCGATCGGCGAAGTCTTCCGACGACGCGGTTGGCTAAGCCGTCGATGAGGGGAGATCCCCCGACGACTGGCATTATTGGCTCAGGGATTTTGGCGCGAGAACAAGATCTCAGGGATTGTTGGCGCGAGAACAAGAGCCGCGGACGCTAGTCCGCGGATGGTTCGGAGACACTGGACGACGAGTCGCAAAAACACCCGACGACTTGTGTCGTCGGCTTAGCGATCCCGACAGACGAGCTATTGATATTCGTCGATCGAGGGCGAGGGGGGGGAAGGCGAGCCTGACAGGCCATCTGCCGTTTCTTGGCAGATGACCAGAGATTGCATTCCGGGGATTCGGCATCAGCCTTCGTTCATGTCGTGGATCACTGGCTCGAGGTGGCGGATGTTGCGTTCCACCGTGAGAATGATAGTGCGTTCTTCGATGCCATCAGCGGAGATGGCCACGGCGGGGATGATCTGCCGAGCGTCGGGGAGGCTGAAACGCATGGTGAAGGTGCCATCGGGCCGCAGTTTCACCGGTTCGCCTTGTAGCGTGACCTTGGCATCGGGTTCGGTAGCACCGTAAACGATGAGTTCGGCATCGAGTTGGAACCAGAATTTGCGTTGCTTACCGGGGACGGCACCGAACCCACCCGATGCCAAGCTGCTGATGGCCGGCGAACTGAGCGGCCGACGGAGTCGCTCCTCGAACAGTTGCTTCAGTTCCAAGCTGCTGTGGGTGGTCGGGTCGTAACCGGTAGACATCGCGAAGATGCGCTCGGCCGTCTGCATGTCGAAGTCGGCCCAGTTTTCGTCGATGACATCGCTAACCCCGGCACGAGGCGTGGTCACGATGTTGGAGCGAGCCAAAACGAAAAATTGTCCCCGCTTGGACAGATAGCCAATGTCGACGCGATACGACCGCGGCGGTTGGGAAACTTCGATGTACCAGTTGTTGCAACCGCCGTGGATTTCGATGTCGCGGACGATGGATTCGGAAGTGCTGGTGGTGTCATGGGAGGAGACATCGAGCAACCGCAAGATCGGTTTCGCGCCGTGCCAATCTTGTCCGAGGGCGGCCTCGGCGCGTTGAATGGCCATGTGGGTCAATTCCCAGAAGGCATGCAGCCAGTACGGGTCGCGAACCATCACGACGATGCGATCTTTTCCGTAGCCCGAGGGCAAAGTCTTGGGCATCTTGGAGGAAAGATCTTTGGTAGGGACACCGACGTCGTATTTGCTGCGTTCGATGAGTTCTTCTTGGGTGGAGGTGCCGTTCGAGGTGTCCCGAGCAGCGGCTTTCTGCGGGACGGGTTTGACGGCGGGAGTCGCTTTAGCAGCCGGGGTCGCCTTGGCGGCTGGCTTGGTCACGGAGGGTTTGGCAGGGGGAGGTGCCGCAGGTTCGGAGACTTTGGCCGGAGCTTTGGCAGGAGTAGCGGAAGTCGCTTCGGTTTTCTTCGTGGCTTTGCTACTGTTCGTAGGTTTGGGCGGCAGTTTTCGCAGGATGGCTTGGATAAGTTCTTCTTTGCGCATGCCATGCCAACCGGCGATCCCTAATTCGCGGGCGCGATCGGACAGTTCTTTTTTGCTGCAGGCTTGCAATTGCTCAATCGTCATGCTGATGGACTCCGGTCAGGACCAAGTTTAGTCGCTGGCAGACCCGATATCGCCCGACCTCCATGTGCCATTCCCTGCCAAGCCTCCTGCTCGGTACGTTGTGCCCGATGCTGCCCGACATTCGCCAAGACACGAAAAGATCGGCGCACGAATGGCCCCAAGGGGCCATCGCTGGCATGGCGATGTCAGTGCAGTGCGGGAGAGTAAAGGTCACAGAACAAAAAAGCATGCTTCTCAATCACAGAGGCGAGAAGTATGCCGGGGAGATTGTTCGTTCAGGGAGAGCGTGCTTCGCGTCGAGCGGCATCACCCGGATTCCTTACAAGGACTATCGGTTCGCAGGTTCGCACGTTTCGCTTGAGGTGGTTGAGGTTTGGGACACAACCCCCGCCCTCCCCCCGGCATCGTAAATAATTGACCGTGCGTTGTCAACCAAAAATTCTTAGAAACGCGCGATTTGTTGCGGTGCATTTCGCTGAATTCCGAAAAATGAGCGGCTCCAAGCGCATCGAGCGACGAAGTGGCTCCGGGTGCAGGCAGGATGGGAGTGAGCCTGCCATCCCTTTCTCTCTCTCAAGAAGGCCAATCAGACTATCGAACAACCCAGTTGCTTGGTGTGTGGTGTGGACGGGCGAGAAACTGCGGGGCGCGTCGATGGGGACGATCGCGAAGAGGAATGCGGAAGTTTGCGGTCGTTTGCGGGGAACCGGAAGTTCGCAGTCGTTCTTGGCTGGCCGGAAGTTCGTGATTTTTTGAGCGAATCTTTCAAAATCTTGACGGAAGGGTGGTTGACGTTTCGCCGACTCTTTCCAGAATACACAACACGAATGCCAACTATGCTGGTTTTCCATCGAGTAGAAGGCTCATGACTTCGCCTGACTCCAGGTCCGACTCGACGGATCGGCCTCAGCCCGGCCTCGCTCGGGAGTGGGTCAAAATGAGCCAAGCTGGCTCATTACTCATCGGACCTAGTGTGTTGGGAGTCCTACTGGATTGGCAACTAGCAACTTTACCTTGGTTGACTGTGATCGGCGTGATCGTGGGATTGGTTTCGGTGCTCGGGTTTTTGCTGCGCGTGACACAGTTGAGCCAAGATGCAACATCCTCATCGAACAACGCTGGATGAGGGCAGTTGAGACACCCAAATGAAACGATTGGCCCAATTCCTTGGCATCGTCGGGGTGCTGTGGTTGTTGGGGCCGGTCACCCTGAGTTGGTTGCACGATTCGCGGCATCTGGTCGTCGGTAGCACGGCTGCCCTGGCCAGCGGGCTACCGGCACTAGTGACCCTGGGGCTGATGCTTTGGCTGGTCCAACGAACACCGGAAGCTCAAGTCATCGGCGTGCTGGCGAGTGTGGCAATCCGGCTGGGGGGGGCAACGATCCTCGGAGGGATCGGTTGGTGGTGCATTCGAGAACCTGGTGAGAAACCTTACGGGTATCTCAGTTGGATTCTCGTATTTTACTTAGCCACCTTGATCACAGAAACTTGTCTGGTGCCCCGCGAAGAGCAACCCGGCAGCCAGACGCATTCTACCTCGTAGGAATTGAACGGTTACCAGGCATGG
>CALEEC010000030.1 GCA_937949245.1 uncultured Gemmataceae bacterium
GGCTGGATCGGCGTGATTGCGGCAAGCGAAGGGAGCGTGACGCTGCATGCCGACGCAGGGCGAGCCTTGGCCCGCATCGCGAAAAGTACCACGCCGACCACGCTACGGGTTGTGATCGCTCAGGGGACGGCGAACGACATCGACGCGGTGACTTCGTGGTTCCGCACGGCCCGTCCGTTGGCCGACGTGCAAGCGTTCACCCGGCCGGCCGGTCGGCGTTGGCCGGAGAAAATCACCACCCAGGGCGAACTCGGCACCGGGGCTGGGCCGTTGGTCATCGACACCCTGACGGTGCCGTATGACAATCCCTATCGAGCGTTGATGTTCCTCAGTGGGGTCGATTTTCTGCCCAACGGCGAAATCGCGGTCTGCACCGCCCACGGGGACGTCTGGCTCGTCCGTGGTGCCGACGCCCAGCTCAAGGAATTGACCTGGAAACGCTTCGCCACCGGATTGTATCAGCCCTTGGGGCTAAAAGTAGTCGATGGCAAAATTCATGTGATCGAACGCGGCCAACTGACCCGGCTGCACGATCTGAACCACGACGGCGAAGCCGATTTCTACCAGAACGTCAACAACGACTGGCACACCGGCAACGGCGAACACTCGTTCGACACTTGCTTAGAAACCGATCCGCAAGGCAACTGGTACTTCTTCAAAACCGGGGACACCGACACTCCCACCGGAGGCTGCCTGATGCGGGTGAGTGCCGATGGCGCGAAAGCGGAAGTGTTCGCCACGGGCTTTCGTCACCCGATCGGTCTGGGGATGTCGCCGACCGGAGTGCTTTCGGGAGCGGATCAGGAAGGTAACTGGATGCCGGCCACGCGGATTGATCTGTATCGGCAAGGCGGCTTTTATGGCGACATGCGAGCGCATCATCGCGCGACCCCGCCGACGATCTACGACGGCCCGTTGTGCTGGCTGCCCCGCGAGATCGACAATTCCGCCGGGGGCCAAGTGTGGATCCCCGCCGGACAGTGGGGGCCTTTGGGCGGCCAGATGCTGCATTTGTCCTACGGCCGATGCAAGCTGTTGCTGGTGTTCCGTCAGCAAGTCGAAGGCATCGTCCAAGGGGGAGCGTATGATCTGGGGCTGTTCTTCCTCTCGGGGGTGATGCGGGGCCGCTTCCGCGATGCCGATGGCTGCCTGTATGTGGCCGGCTTGCGGGGGTGGCAGACCGCGGCACGGCGGGATGGCTGTTTGCAGCGGGTTCGCTACACCGGCAAGCCGTTGGCCTGTCCGATCGGTCTGCAAGTGCATGCCAACGGCTTCCGCGTGCATTTCACCGACAAGCTCGATCCGGCTTCGGTGGGCGAGGTGAAGTCGTGGCAGATCGAGCAATGGAACTATCGTTGGACGGCGGATTATGGCTCGCGGCGTTGGTCAGTAACTCGCCCCGAGCAGCAAGGACAAGATCCGATCGAAGTACACAGCGTCACCTTGGCCGACGACGCCAAGAGTGTATTCGTCCGTACTGCAACCGAAGTTCGCCCCGTGATGCAGTATCAACTGCGTTATCAAGCCAAGACCGCGACAGGGCAACCGGTGGTGGGCGTGCTGTTCGGGACAATCCACCAACCTGCGCCGGCCGTGCCATGATCGGCTATGGCAACTGACGCAACAACGCCTGAGCTTCGGCATGATCGGGCGCTTCCAACAACACGCCTTCGAGCCATCCGCGAGCCTGCTGGGAGCGGTCCAACGCGAGTAAGGCCTTAGCCGCTCGCAGACGCAATTCGGGATCGCGGGGTCGTTGGACCAGGGCTTTCTGCACACTCTCGATCTCCTTTAGCGCCTGGTCGATCTGGGTGAAACGCTGGCGAAAACGCTGGGATTCGTCGCGTTGCCCCAACGCTTCGAGGAGCTGGGCGTAACGGAACAACACTTCGGGATGGTTCGGCTGCTGCTGTTGGGCGGCCGCGAAAGCGTCGCGTGCTTCGGTCAGTCAGCCGGCGCTGAACGCGAGTCGGCCACGCAGCAAGGAATAGAGGAAATGACTCGCCGCGGCGTTGGGGAGGGCCGCTAGCAGGTTCTGGGCCGTGTCGCTGTCGCCCAATTCTAGGTGACAGCGGGCCAAGTGCAACTGCGCCTCGATCGACTCCGGGAAACGCTCGCAATAGCGTTGAAACCATTCCAAAGCAGGTTTCGGTTGGCCCTTGCCTTCGAGCCAGACTTGCCCAGTTTCAACCCAAGTTCCAGCTGCTGCGGGTGGGCGGCCAGCGATTGTTCGTAGTTGCGGATGGCTTCGTCGTGCAATTGATAGCTTTGGGCTAACTCGGCCGACCAACGCAGCGCCAGCCAATCGCGGGGAAACTCTTTCAGCCAATCGGCCAAAGTGCGTGCCAGGGGCGACGGTTGATAGGTATTGCGATAACCGATCACCAAGGCTTCGTGGATGCGTTTTTCCTCTGGGTGATGGGTGGCGGCCATCTTGAGCAATTGTTTTTCCATGTCACCGCGTGGGCCGTATTGCTGGGCAGTCGTCAGCAGTTCTTCCAGGCGGATCAGTTCGACAGGCCAGTGCAATTGCTTGGGCCCGCTCGCGATGTCGCCGGGCGTCAGCATATTTCTCCTGGCGCCGATAGACCTGAGCCAACAGGAAATGCGCCTGCGCGTGCCGCGATTCGAGTTCGACGATTCGACGCAACAACGGTTCGGCTCGATCGAGATCGTGTTCCTCGCAAGCCGCTGAAGCCGCGGGGAGGGCGCGTTGCACCACCAGAAACGGGTAGACCACGAAGTAACCGACACTCCCCACGGCTAGCAGTGCCGCGGTCAGTGCCAGGATGAGCCGCAGTCGCGACCGCTTCGGCATCGCGGCCGGCATCTGGGGCGGCGTCGTGGTCGGTGTCTTGGTCAGCATTTGGGCCGGCGTGGGGCCGATGTCGTGGTCGAGTCGGCAGTGGTGGTCTTTCGCGGAGAACGAGCCATCGAACACCTCGGCAGACGATGCGAATTTCGCGACGTGCCACCATCTTAGACCAGCTCGCCGACCTCTGCCAGCGACCACCGCAGCAGACGACACGAATTTCTTCGCAGGGCTACTTGACGAAGTGTGCCCAATGCGCGTTTGGATCGCAAGGTATCGTCGGGAGCTTTCACCTTTTCGCCCGAAAAAAACGATGCTTGCTTGCTTTGCTGGTAGCGCGTCGGCTATGATACAGACGTGGGTCGCGGGGAACGTGCCGCGACGGGCTGAAGGCCGAGTAGAGATTGGTGGTACCGGATCTCCTCGGCGGGGCCTGTTAGGAAAGGAGGTGATCCGTGAGTTGTTACGGTGACCAGAAAGGGCGGCTGACCTGAGCCGCTGACGGGCGGCGTCAGCACAGCCGCTTAACCGTAGAACCCCTTGGTCCGTATCTAGCCAAGGGGTTCCTTTATTTAGTAGCACGTCAGTAAGTCGGTGGATCAAAACCGTGGTAAAGACCACGGAAACCATGCCGCAAGTTGATGCCCAGTTGCCGCTGCGGGATGATGAAGCAAGTCGGTCTGTGTCTAAGTAAGGAAGGGTGAGGATCGCTGGCGTGATGGAAGAAGGCGTGCAACACAGTCGGCGGGTCATCGTGGTGACGCTCGACGGTCTGGGGGTGCGCTGGTTAGGTTGTTACGGCAACGAATGGGTAGCCACGCCGACGTTCGATCGCTTGGCCAGCGAAGCGGTGACGTTTGATGCTCACTTCGCCGATCAACCCAGTAGCGACGGTGCCCGCCGTGCTTGGCAATCCGGCCGTTATCTTTTGCCCGAACCGGGTGCCAAGCCCATGGTGGCGTCCCTCGACCTCGATCTGTTCCCCATGTTGGAGCAAGCCGGGGTACAGATCGAGCATTGCCGTTGGGATGTCCGCGACCCATTAAGCGAATCCGGCGTCTTGCAGGGATTGGACGCATTAGCGAAGTACTCCGGTCCCGCTTTGCTGTGGCTTGATGTCGCCGGCATGCTTCCTCCTTGGGTGATCGATCCCGATCGTTTCGCCGATTATCTGTCTACCGCGATCACGTCGCTGGAGGATGAACCGAGCGCTGCAAGCGATGACTTGGAACTCGAAGACGAGGACTCAGCGGCGACCGACTCCGCAGACGATGACCTCTCCAACGCCCCTCGTGATGCCAGCGACGACAACGACGACAGGGATGCTAGCGACAACGGCGAGGACAGCGACAACAACGAGGAAGACAGCGACGACAACGGCGAGGACAGCGATAACACCGACAACAGCAATGACGGTGACGGCAAGACCAACAACATCAACCAAGTAGACCACCGTGATCGTGACGCCGAGAGTCCCAGCAGTAACGACATCCACAACACCACCGACGCGGACGCAGATACCGATGCGGATGCGGACACCTCCGACACCGACGCAGACGTGGATGCCGACGCAGGTGCCGATGCCGAAAAATTCCCCGAGGAGTTCACCCCCTGGCAAGATCCCCCCCTCGGAGCGGTGCCGTTGAGCGATTGGCAATGGGAGCGTCTGCAAGCCAGCGTCGCAGCCGTGGTCGAAGATTTCGATCAGGCGCTGGGCGAATTGTTCGACGAATTCCGCGCCCGCAATTTGCATCAGTCGGCATTATGGCTAGTCACCTCGGCATTCGGTTGGCCCACGGGCGTCCACGGACGCATCGGCTTGGATCGCCCTTGGTTGCACGAGGAAATAACACATGTGCCTTTGTGGTTACGTTATCCGCAAGCCGAGCATGCCGGCCGTCGTGTGGCCGAGTTAACCCAGCCGGTCGATGTAGCCCCCACGCTGTACGATTGGCTGCAAGTGTCGGTGGAGCCAACGGGGATGAGTGCTAGCCTGCTGCCCCTGAGCCGAGGCGAAAGAACCGCGATTCGCCCTTACGCCGTGGCTGGGCACCAAGTCGGCGAGGCGATCGAATGGGCGATTCGCACCCAAGAAGGGTTGTTGTTGCTCCCGTTGCAGGTGCCGCCCGACGATCCCCCGCGGTCGCGAATATTCTTTGTCAAACCCGACGACCGTTGGGAGGTCAACGATATCGCTCCGCGGCACTTTGCCCAAGTCGAAGGGTGGGAGCGGACCCTACGCCGGTTCGCCGAGCAGTTGAAAGCTCCCCCGCCGTTCACCTATCCGCCGCTCCAGCAAGAGGTTGATGTATTCCCCACGGAGGAACCCTCATCATGAGTACGATTGTCCGCTTGGTCGACGAAACCACGAGTGATCCGCGGGTGCAAGCGATATTCGCGGACATCAAAGCCACCAAACAGACCGACCGCGTCCCCGATATTTGGCGTGCCTTGGCCAATCATCCCGAGCATCTCGAACTTTGTTGGACGCGGCTGAAAGCCATCATGAAGCCGGGGAAGGTGGACTTGCTGACCAAAGAGATCGTCGCATTGGCTGTCTCGGTGACCAATGGCTGCCGATATTGCATCCACAGTCACACGGCAGCAGTGCAAAAACTCGGTCTGGATGCCGAAGCCTACGGCGAAATCTTGGCCGTGATCGGTTTGTTCAATCAGATGAACCGCTTGGTCGATGGTTTGCAAGTCGAGCCGGACATTATGCCCAAGCCATGGCAATAATCTGCGGTCCACTCGGGGGCGCGTCGCAAAAATCGGCCGGGCGCGTCGCAAGCATCCGCGAGGTTCGCGTTGGGAGATTCCGCGAAGAACGCAGCGCAACAATTGGCGATTCAGGGGCTTTCGTCAACGGACCAAGGCAATCAAGGCACTGGTCAGACCGGCGAGAAGCGACCACGGGGCGTGGGCATCGCCGATGGTGCGTCGCAGACAACGCCACAGCGAATTCGGTTGGGGGGGAGAAGCCGTCTCCTGGCGTGAATGGGGCGAGTTCGGCTGTGAGGGAGCGGTCGCCTCGGGACGCAACGGCGCGGCAGGGGCAGGCATTTGCAGATCGGGCCGGGTCGGCGTCAGATCGTCGGTCGCGGCCAAATTCGAGCCACTGAGGTGAGGTTCACCTTGGCGGTATTCGATCGTAGGACGAATCGGTGGGATGCCGCACGCCTCGAAGGCTTCACGGACGTGCCGGGCGGATTCGTAGCGTCGGCGGGGGTCACGCTCTAACATGCGTGCCAAGATGGCATCGATCGAGGGGGGCACCTGCGGATTGTGTCGGCTTGCCGGCAGAAATTCGCCTTTCTCCTTTTTGCGGACGATCTCTAAGTGATCGGCTCCGCCGAAGGGAACTTCGGCCGTTAGCAGATGGTACAGTGTCGCCCCCAGAGAAAAAATGTCGCTGCGGGCATCGACCAGGCCGGCGTTGAGGGCTTGTTCGTAGGGCATGTAGAACGAACTGCCGAAGCCATCGTTCAACGCCGTCAGATGCGCGGTGGTGTCGTCCAGATGCTTGATCAGCCCCAGATCGCACAGTTTGGCCGTGCCGTCGAGGGTCAACAGAATATTGTCTGGCTTCACATCCCGATGCACGAAGTTGCGATGATGGAGATATTCCAGCGCTCGGGCGATGTCGATGGCGATCTGGACCACGACGCCGATGGGCAGCGGTCCGCGTCGATCGAGCAATTGTTGGGCATTGGGGCCATCGATATATTCCAGCACTAGGTAGTGATGTCCGGTTTCAGGATCTTTGCCGGAATCGAGGCCGAAGACCAAGTTAGGATGGCTCAACCGCCGCGAGAGGGCGGCTTCGCGCAGAAAACGATCGACGAACGCACGCTGATGGGCCAATTTTTCGGACAGAATTTTGATAGCGACCATCAGTTGGGTTTGCGGATCGAAGGCGAGGTAGACATCGCTCATTCCCCCCTGGCCGAGTTGACGGAGCAAGCGAAAATCGGACAACGGGCGAGCTGCGGCCGGGGCCGAGCGATCAGTGGTCGCCGGTGGAGGTTGCGCGGAAGACGACCAAACATTTCCCGGACGGTGCATCGGCGGTTCCCTCCCGTGGCCGAGACGGTCAATCCATCGCATACGGGTCGGCCAATCGAAACGTGCGCGAATATTGGGGGTTTGCAGAAGTTAGGAAGTCCACGATTCGATTGCGAGTAACTATCTTCCCACATGAAGTTTAGTTCTGCCCTGGCTCTTTCGCAAGGGCGAAAGCTGAATTCTTCATGAGTTACGCGAGCCGACGAAATTTCCTGCTTTCCCTGAAAACGATTCCGAATCCTGAAATTGCGCAGCGAGTTGCGTTCGGGTCCGTCGATGACTTCGACAGTTCTCTAGGTCCGCCAATCCGGCGACTCACGTCGCCGGCTCGCCATGCTCTTGTAACTCCGATGACTCACGTCGCCGGCTCGCCTGGGGGAGTCGCGGGAGTCGCAGACGGTCGCGCGGTTCGTCGGAGGGTCAACAAGGCGATTTCGGGGCGAACGCCAAAGCGAAAGCGGAAACCAAAGCCGACGCCTTTGTTGACGTAAACCCAAGCTCCCTGGTGCGAGTACAGCCCTGCGGCCAACTGCCGGGCTTTCTTGCCCAAGGTGATGCGGCCCAGACCGGGCCAGTCGATCTGACCGCCGTGCGTATGTCCGCTGAGCAGCAGATCCCAACGATGGTCTTGCAGCAGATGGATCGTCTGGGGATTGTGGGCCAACACGATCCGCGGATGCTCCGCAGGCACCCCCGCGAAAGTACGCACCGGATCGCATTCACGGCTCCACAAATCGTCCAGCCCACACAGCGGCAAGCGGGCATCGCCGCGTTGCAGCCAATGCGTGCGATTGCGCAGTACCACCACGCCTTGATGGCTCAAGGCTTCCGCTACGGCAAGGTGCAGTCCCGCGTAACGCCGATAGCCCAGAGCATTGCGAACCGAAAAATCGTGATTGCCCAAGACCGCGAATAGACCATCCGGTGCCCGCAATCGACCGACTGCCTGAGCCGCCTGGGCCACATGACGATAGCCTTTATGGATGAAATCGCCGGTCAACGCGATCAGATCGGGGGCCAACGCCAACGTTGCCTCGATCGCTTCCTCTAAATAGCGTTGGGGCAACTGCCGACCGACGTGCAAATCGCTTAGGTGAGCAATGCGATAGCCGTCAAACGCCGGCGGTAGATCGGCGATGACGATGTCATGATGGTTGATTTCCAGCCAAAGGGGTTCGACTTGGTAGGCATAACTGAGGCGTGCCCAATTGCGGCCAAGCCAGCGTGCGATTTGGCTCCGCAGTGTCGGCCTTCGGCGAGCATGCGGGGGAACATGATGCGGCGGATGATGCAGCGGATGCGGATGCGATCCCGGTAGATGATGCAACGGATGCGGAGGATTCGGCTGGAGACTTCGTTCCGAGGAAGGATAGCTGGAACTGGGGGTAGATCGCGGCGGCTGCATCGTGGTGAATTCCTACGCAAGCAAAGGAAAAACCCGCTTGACGCGGTCGAGAAGACGACGTCGAAGCGGGAAGACGATGGGGGCTTGGGAAAGACCGTTGGCAGCTTGGGTGAGCAGCCCGATGAGCGAGGTTTAGTTGCAACGCTGACGCGGATCAGTCTTCGTCGTCGTCATCATCGTCGTCATCATCGTCGTCGTCATCATCGTCATCATCGTCGTCATCGTCATCATCATCGTCATCGTATTCATCATCTTCAAAATCTTCGTCGTCATCGTCAAAATCTTCGTCAAAGTCTTCGTCGTCTTCGTCAAAATCTTCGTCGTCTTCATCAAAGTCTTCGTCATCGCCAAAGTCTTCATCGTCGAAGTCTTCGTCGTCGTCCTCGTCATCCTCGTCGTCGAAGTCTTCGTCGTCGTCCTCGTCATCTTCATCGCGAGAACGGGCAGCCCAGACTGGCGCGGGGGCCAGTGAGCCGAACAAGAGAGTGTCCAAACCTTCCTCTGCCACGCGCAAGGAGGCCGGAAGTAACAAGGATCGGCCGAACATCAGTTCCTTCCTCGCACCAAGAAATACGGTGTGAATCTTGTTTCCCAACTGGCTATTCGGCGATCGCTTACGCGAACTCCAGCCAGAATCCAACGAACGACCGGGAAACGCAGGATCGAACGCGGATGAGTCGGCAATCGTCAAATCTTCGGCGGTCACGTTGGCCCCGCATTCCATCTGCGCCGAGGGCGGACGTGATCGTCGAGCATAGGCAATATTACTAAGCTACAGTTCCTAGGTAGCCTTGGAACGTGGTCGTTTCTTAGTAAACTTTTCCTAGCTTGTCAAGCGACAGCATCGATGATTCTCGCGAGATTTTTTTTCGTGGTTCGTGCCTGGCTGAGATAATCACAACCTTTTGAAAGTGAAGAATTTCCGACAGCGATGGGGGGACGCGGAGACTGGGACGATGACCGGGGATGAAGCACCACTGGACGACGTCGAAAGCGAAATGCGGATTTACGCCCGCTCTCCGATCGACGGCGGACCGATCTATGCCGAAACCGTTGATCTGTCGGCCACGATTGTCGAGCCGTGGAACGCTGCTTCGGCCAGTTTGTTCATCGTCATTGTCTTGGTCTGGGCGTGGCGTTTACGGGGGCGCTATCGGGACTACCCCTTTCTGACGCTGTGCCTGCCGATTTTGTTGACCGGCGGAATCGGTGGCACGTTGTATCACGCTTGGCGGTCGCATCGCGTCTGGTTTTTGTTGGATGTGGTACCGATCTCAGTGCTGGGGGTCGCGGTCAGCATCTATTTGTGGCTGTGGCTGCGACCGAAATGGTGGCATCCACTGCTGATGCTCGTGGTGTACGCGGGACTAACGGGGTTGGGCTTCCGCACCATTCCACATCATTGGGCCATCACCTTGTCCTACGCAACGATGGCTCTAATCATCGCACTACCGTTGGCAATCGTCATGCTACGCACGCGGTTCGCGTATATCGGTTGGATCGTGACGGCCTTGATGTGCTTTGCGATCGCGTTGTTGTGCCGTTTTGCCGATCCGTATCGTCCACCGTTATTTCCCATGGGAACGCATTGGCTGTGGCACACCTTCGGAGCGTTGACCACACAGGCCTTGAGCGAGTACATTTATCGCCTGGAGGGAGAAGCAACGAAGGCTCGCCTCGCCAATCCCTCCGTCACCGATGTCGGACGGCTCGCCTAGTCAGGACGTAAAGCGCCGACGACACCGGTCGTTGGGGATTTTTCGATCCGTCGTTGGGTGAATATCGAATACCCGCCCACTTGCGTGGGCGGCTCCATCTAATGCAGGAGCCGAAGACGCCAGTCGTCGGGGGGTTCCAGCACTTCTGTCGACTAACGTCGGACGGCTCGCTGAGTTCCGTCGCATTGATGACGCTGGCCGAGATGGGGAGGACCGTAAAACCTGCTGGGTAGCGACTGGCGTAACCTCGGTGGCGTGCGTACATTGGAAAGAAATGGAATTTCCTCACCCTTTTCTTAGGGAGCCGAGCTGATGCGAAAGTTGTTGCCCTTGGCGAGCGTCGCGGCCGTGGGGTTGTTTTTGCTCGCTTGGGTGGGAGTCAGCGGCTATTACGTCGGATCGACTCTGATCGAATTCGTCGAACAATCGCGGAACCGCATCAAAGCGAAATCGACCTCCGCGGAAACGGCCCCGGTCGTGCCGCAAGTGCCTCCGCCGCAGCCGAGCATGGAAATTCCACGCGACAACCTCTTCCCGCCGATTTTCCCTAACTCCAAAGGGGTGATTCCGACCCGACAAATCTACCTGAAGCAGACGGCTTTCCAAGAGGCCCCCCCTCGCGGCAGTGACGAAGTCTTGCGTCTCCCCGCAACGAAGCACTGCCGGCAAGAAAGCTATCCGGTCGATCCGCGGTTCCCGCAACAGGAGCGACGCCAAGCCCTGTTGTTTTGGCCCGCCTCCTTCGATGCCAATGCTCCTCTGCCCCCAGGCTTCGCACCGCTGCCGGCGGTGGTGTGGATCGGCCCAAGTTGGGACGGCATCGGGCCGCATACGTGGACCGAGATTCGCGGATTGCTCGACGCGGGGGTGGTGGTCTACTGTCCGTCGTTTCGCGGGCAGGTGGGCAACGCTGGGGCACGCGAAGCGTTGTATGGCGAACTCGATGAATTGGTGGCAGCCATTCGGCAGGTGCAGACGTTGCCGTTTGTCGATGCCAAGCGGGTTTCCGTCATCGGCGAGGGGAGTTTCGGGGGAACGCTGACGCTCTTGGCCTCCGCGTCGGCTTCTCCGATCTGGACGACATCACCGCGTTGCTTTCTGGCCATGGAGCCGTTGTTGCGGGTGACTCCGCAGTCCGACTTGAATTCGCCGCGTTGGTCGGCTTTGGCCGTGGCCCAACCCTTGGAAGCAGCCATGCGCTCGCCGATCTATTTCCTGCGGTGGATGAAACCCGCGACGTATGTCTGGTACAACGGCAGCACGCCCAATAGCCGTTCGCAAGCTCAAGAAGTCGCGGCCTTGCGCATGCCGATCTTGGGCCAACTGCGAGTCTGGCAGACCGAATTGCAGGGCGATTGGCCGACGCAGCGCCGGCGTTCCTTCCAGCACTTGGGCCGATTGCTTCTGCAAGATCGCGGGAACGGCCACTTGGTGTTGACCAAGGAATTGTTGCTCGCCGATTAGCCCAGGGACGATGGGGCATCCACAGAAACGGATAATACCTCCGACACCATTACTTCTACGAACCTTCCGCAACCGTATGGAATCTGTCAACGGCTACCACGATGGTAAATCTCCCGATCCCTGGGCGAAGCTGAAAGCCGGCAGCGGTGCGCCGTTGTCGGCAGCATCGGCCGCATCGGCAAAGTCAACATCTACGGCCAGTGAATCGCGATCGCATTTTCGGCGTTGGGGGATGCTGCTGATTTCGATTGCGATGGGCACGTTGGCCGGCTGGTTCGCTGGCCGTTGGGCCGTGCGACCAGGACCAAATGCGGGACCAACAGAGTCGAACGAATTGTCCCTGGCCCAGCGGCTGGGCGGGGGGACTTGGCCCATCTCATCGCACAATTTGCTCGAAGCACGCCAAGGATTCCGTACCGAGGTCCGCACCGACAACTACATGGGCATCATCGCTCCGATGCCACCGCACTCACCAGGCATTCGTTTGGTGCAGTATCCGACGACGAACCTCGGGGAAGCCGAGCCACCGCAACTGCCCGGCTATCTGCTGGTGCCGACAGCGATTGCCGGTATCGGAGACGAACCGCCGCAAACGACGAAGCCGTTGCCGGCAGTGGTCTGGCTGCATCGACAACCGCATGGAATCACCCCGGAAACCTGGGGCGATGCCTTGCCGTTGCAGCAGATGGGGGTCGTCGTCTTCTGTCCGTCGTATCGCGGCGACAATCGCAATCCGGGGAGCAAGGAACTGTTTTTCGGCGAATTGGAAGATGTGTTGTCGGCCCTACGTTATGTGCAAAGATTGCCTTACATCGATCCGAAGCGGGTGACACTCTTGGGGGTCGGCGAATGGGGCGGCACCTTGGCTCTGTTGGCTGCGGTATCCGGCCTCGAACGCTGTCCGACACCCCCAAGGCAGATTTTGGCCCTAGACGGCTTGCCGGAATTATCGCCGACGACGTTGCAATTGCTCCCCCGCTTCCGCGATCAGGTGTTCCGCAATCCCC
>CALEEC010000031.1 GCA_937949245.1 uncultured Gemmataceae bacterium
AAGGTACGCCAAGTCAGACAGATTTGGCCGATCAGCAAGCCGATGGCGACGGCAATCCAAATAGGTCGCTCACGAAATCCGAGCGACGCGGCAACGTCCATGTTCCGTTCCTAAGTCGAAACCACGATATCGGTCGGCATAGTACCGCGCGCTGGGGATAGGCTCAAGAGCGGTTCGGCGTCGCGCTTTTCTCGCTCGGAAAGAGGCATCAGGAATTGCATCAGCGGCGTGGGACGCTCGGCAAGAGTTCCGGCACGCTCGGCCAGCCGTCTACTTGCACGCGAACGCCGCCTTGCGCGATCGCGGTGCCGTCACTGGCACGTTGCGTCAGCAAATGCAGCATCGGCGGTTGATGCAGTTTCTCGAACTGATAGCACCGCGAAGCGCATTGCGTCCAACTCAATTGCCATTGCTTCGTCCCCTCCCGCACCAACAGTTCCATCCATAAATCGTCTTGGCCAGGTCGATACGTCCACTGTGCCGATTTCGGATCGTCGACCTCGAAACGGTAACGATGCGTCTGGCGATCCAGACGTTCTTGTTCCTCGAACCGGTATGTCAACGTCTTCAACGCTTTGTCGTCATGATTCGGTTGCAGCATCAGCCGCAACTTCTCTCCCGGAGCGGGGCGCAATAATTGGTCGCGTAGGTGATCGTTGATTTCCACCCAGATGCGTGTCGGCCGTAACTCGAAACTCGGTTGCCGTAGAAATTCGACCAACTCGCGTACAGGGTCCACGTCTCGGCCCGGAGTGTCGCTCAACCGCGTGAGCAGACGCGTATACTCGCGCCAGGGGTGCAGTTCTGCTGCGGTTTCCAGCCAATGCGCGACCTCTTGCCAAGCCCTGGGGGTGTCGATGGTTTCCGCAGCCCCGGCCGATTGACGCAATTGACGCAAGATCATCTCGTGCCAAAGTTTCCGCAGATGTTTTCGCGATTGATCGAGTAGCGCTTCCATTCGTTGCCGCATCCCCGAGGGCACCGGAGCCGCAGTCCAGCGTTCCCAAGTGTGTCGATAAAACCGTCCCAAACGTTCCAACCGCTGAGACGCGAAGCCTTCCACAGGAGCCGGAATCGTTTCGGGCACCCACAGCACCGCTCGTTCGCTGGACGTGCCAAAGAATCCCAACGCCTCGGCCAAGTCGCGGACGGTTTCCAAGTCGTCACGCACTTTTAGCCATTGCGCTTTGCTTTTCTCGACCGGCAAGAAGGCGAACACACTGGCATACGTCAACGCCGACTCGTTGGCCAAGCGAATGTTCGCGGTTCCAGGCACGCGTTGCGATTCGCGGAATGGTAGGTCGCGTTCCTTGGCCAGCAGGTCAGTGCATTTCGCTTTCCAAGCGGCGTCGATGGTGTTGGCCGACAACAGTTCGTTGCCCGGTCGGGTGAGGTGATCGTAGTACCAGTCGCTGACCTGCTGGGCGGCCTGACGCAGCAGGTGGGCATCGCTGCGCCATTTTTCCAAGCGACGGACGGCGTCGGTCTGTGCCCAGTCGTTGGCATATTCCGCAGGAATGGGGCGTGCGTTGAGACGATCTTCCAATTCCTTCAGTTCCGACTCGCTGCGTTTTTCGCTGGGCGGACGCAAAAACAGGAAACTGTCGCGAAACTCGCGGTAGGCTTCCAGTTCGCGTAAGCGAGCCTCGACGAATTCTCGCTCAGGCTGGGGCAATTGGGCGAATTCGGGGTCGTTGCGGACTTCGAGCAAAAAGGCCAACGACCGTTCGAGCCGCGGTTCGGCCAAACGTGCCGAGGTACTCTTCGGCTCGGCGGCTTGGTAGGCGTGCAGTTTGGGCAGCAGTTGGCCAGGGGGGGGATTGCTGTGCCGTAGCAGGGCCAAGCTGCCGGCCAAAAGCATCAGCCCGGTCAAAACACCGACTCCGACCGCCAAAGTCAACGCCCGCAGCGTCGATTGGGTCTGTTGCTGCTGATGCCACTGCTGAGCCGCGGTCAGTTCGCGGACCAGGTCGGTTAGCCCCAGCGGTTGTCCTGCGACGTGTGCCTCGGTGGGATGGGGCAGGGGGCGGGTACTAGTCGGAATGACGGTCCAGTGCACGGTTCCGAATCCGGTCAAGGGCAACGCGGCCAATTGGTGCCGTACCCAAGCGACGCGTTGGGCGATGCGATCGGTTTCGCTGGGCGAGTCTGTGCGAGCCGAGGTCAAGGTATCGCACTTGGTGAGAGCGATCACGACCGGCCAAGCGGCCACCGCGAGTTGTGCGGCTCGGTGGCGGCACAATTGCTGAAGATAGTCGACCCATCGTTGTAGGGTTCGCTCGAATTCTTCCTCGGGAAGCGAAGTATCGAGCGTGATAATCAAACCATCCCAATTCACTAGGGGATCAGGGGATTTCGTCGGGGCGAGCAGGGCCAGCGTCTCGGAGCCGGGCAGTTCGGTCAGCGAACCGAACGCCTCGGGGGCGGAATTCAAAGCCGACAACAGAGCCGACTTCCCCGATTGTGGCAATCCGACGAGCAAAAACGAAGGGGCAACCATCGATGCAAGATCCTCGAAGGACAGAAAATCGGCTCGGTTCAATTGCTGCGAAGCAACTCGATCGACTCACCCGAAAGAAACGCTTGTTGCCGGAGTACTCGGCCATCGTCCGCGTGGACCCAGGTGCGCGCCACCAATTCGTCTTGCTCGTTTTTATATTCGATGACCACACACGCGATATCTTGCTCTCGCCAAGTCGTATTCTGATACTGGGGCAACGTGCGAGCGATCAGTTGGCGAGGCTTGCTAGGGCGTGACAACAATAAACGGAACAACGGATATTCGGCGGCAAGTTTTTGGAACGAAGTTTGTACCAAAGTGTCGAGGGTGTCGTCGAGCGTGACGTTCCAGGGGCGCCCCCCGGGCTTCAGGCCGGTGATGCGATCCAACGGCAACAACGGATGCAGCACTTCCCCCTGGCGGACGGCCACTGGGTCGAATTCTTGGGACCATCGACCCAAGCTGGAATCGAGAACGCAACTGGCCCACAGTTTGCCTTCGCGGACGCGGCCTTCGACTTTGCCCAAAGCGGACAGACTGCCTTGCAAGTCTTTGGTCCCCGCGGATAGAGTGGCTTTACCTTCCGAAAAGATGGCACGCAGTTGGCCATCGCGGCTGATGCGTTGCCGCGTGCTCCAGTTTTCGATCAAAATTGAGACTTGGGCACTTGAAATCGAGTAATCCAACTTCAGATAGCGGAAACGGCTATACAATTCAAAGGTGTCATCTTCTTTGTGATATTCGATGCCGGAGTACAGATCCCCGATGGGTTGCTGGCGATAGATGACCTGCCAACGCACCGGCGGAAGTTGGGAGGACAGTTCCACATCGATATCGACGCGAAACGGTGGTCCCGCAGGAAACAGTCGTGGCCAGACATCCTCCGACACAAAGAGGGCCGTGGTCACACTCCAGGCAAGCACAATCCCCCCAACGACCCAACGCGGCGGCATGGCTAGCATCTCCGAGAACGAACATCGGTTACCGAGTGGGCGCAGCAATTCTATTGCCGCGAAAACCGTGGGTCTTTCCGATGCAGCAATTGTATTGCCGCGATGGGCGGTTTACGATAGCGGAGACAGTTATCGCGCGGTGCCATCTGGGGGCGTGACCCGTGGAAGGGCAGACTCTCGGATCGTAGGGAGAAAATGCGATGATGCGATGGTATCTCGGCGTTGTCCTGGGGTGGGCCGCGTTGGGGAACGTGTCGGCCGGGGCTGCGGAACTCCAACCTGCCGAGGTCTTCGTGATCGCCAATCGTCGGCTCCCTGCTTCTCGGGAAGTGGCCGAGCATTACTGCCAACGGCGGCAAGTTCCTCGGGACAATCTCATCTTGCTGGATCTTCCCACTGGAGAAGACATTAGCCGAGCCGATTACAACGCCCAATTAGTCCAGCCGTTACGCGAGGCGTTGAAGGATCGCAAAGACCGCGTCAAAGTGGTGCTGTCGGTCTACGGCGTGCCGCTGCGGGTCGGAGGCGCGGAACCCGACGAGGCCAGCAAGCAAGAGTTGGCCAAACTCCGGCCGCGGTTGCAGGAAATACGACGGCAATTGGCCGAGATCGATGCCCATATCGCCGCTTTAGAAGCGGAAGCCAAGGAAGATCCTCCCGGCGCTTTGGCCGACACCCTCCAGGGGCAACGCGAACAACGGGCCAAGTTGGCGCAGCAGGAGGCGGCCTTGGAACAGCGACGCAAATGGCTGACGCAAGCCGAGTCGCTCGCTGCGGTCGATTCCGAACTGATGCTGCTGTGGCACGATAAGTACGAACTACGGCGTTGGCAACCCAATCCGCTGCATTGGCAGTTTCCCAAGGATGCCCAACAGAAAGAGCCGATCGTCATGACCTGCCGGCTCGATGGTCCGACTCCCGAGATTGCCAAACGCTTGGTCGATGATGCCTTGGCGGCCGAGAAGGTCGGCTTGTCGGGCAAAGTCTACGTCGATGCCCGCGGCATCGGCTATGACCCCAAGAAAGACCCCGGGTTCGGCTATGGAGGATACGATGAATCGATGCGTGAAATGGCCCAGTTGCTCAAAAAGATCGGCAAATTGGAAGTGATCCTCGACAATCGCAACGAATTGTTCGGCGTCGGCAGTTGTCCCGATTGCATGCTGTATTGCGGTTGGTATTCGCATGCGAATTTCATCGATTGTTGTCGTTTTCGCACCGGAGCGGTCGCGTGGCATTTGGCTAGTTCCGAAGCCGTCTCGTTACGCCGGAAGGATGCCAAATATTGGTGCAAGAATCTGCTGGAAAAGGGGGCAGCGGCGACCATCGGCCCGGTGGCGGAACCGTATACCGTCGGCTTTCCCAAGCCAGCGGAGTTCTTCGGCTTCTTGGTCACTGGGGAATTCACCCTGGTCGAAACGTATGCCCGCACGGCGCTGTTCACCAGTTGGATGGGAACTTTGATCGGCGATCCGTTGTATCGTCCGTTCCGCGTCAAGCCGGCGTTGAAGTTGAGCGAAGTTCCGGCCAGCCCCCGCGGAGGAGTCCCAGCGTATGGATTGCAACGAAAAATGCAGATGCCACCGTGAGCGAACCGGGCGTCCGACAGCGGGAGAATTTGCAGAAGTTGGCATCGATTGGATAAAATGGATCGGCTGGATCAACGATTCATGACGGATGGGCCGACCATGCTGCGACAACTCCTGTTCACGATGGCGGGCAAACTGATTGCCATTCCGCTGCGGCGACGTTTGGCACGCTTCCATGCTGCGTTGTACCATCCTGAGACGGTGCAGGCCGAGTTGTTGCGGTCGATCGTGGCTCGGCACGCGGCTACCGCCTTTGGGAAGGATCACCATTTCCACACCATCCGTAGCCTTGCCGACTTCCGCAAACAGGTGCCGATTGCGACGTATGACTATTTCGCCCCATACATTGAACGCGTCCGTCGGGGGGAAACCTCAGCGTTGCTGGACGGCTCGAAGTTGCTGATGTTTGCCCTGACCAGCGGCACCACGGCTTCGCGGAAGCTGATTCCCGTCACGGAACAATATGTCGCCGACTACAAACGCGGTTGGAATTTGTGGGGCTTGCAAGCCATGCAGGATCACAAACCCATCGCCATGCGTCCGATGCTGCAACTAGCCGGCGACCCGGAAGAATTTCGCACCGAGGCCAACATTCCTTGTGGCAATCTGTCCGGCTTCACGGCTCAGGTACAGAAGAAACTGATCCGCCGACTGTATGCCGTCCCTGGGTGTGCCGCTCGTATCAAGGATTCGTTTGCCCGCTATTATGTGGCCTTGCGTTTTGCTCTGAGTCGGCCCATTGGTATGATGCTAGCCGCCAATCCTAGTACCTTGTTGGCATTGGCCCGCACTTTGGATCAAGAGAAAGCATCGTTGCTGAAGGATCTGCACGATGGCACTTTGCGATCGGACCTAGAGATTGCCGAGCCGATTCGTCAGCAACTGCACCGGTTGCTCCGCCGCGATCGAGCCACGGCGCAACGGCTGACCGCCCTTGCCGAAGCGACCGGAAGGCTTTACCCACGCGACGTTTGGGGATCGTATCTGCTGGGCACCTGGACCGGCGGAAGCGTCGGCGCATACTTACGATTGCTCCCCCAGTATTACGGCGATGCCCCCGTCCGCGACCTGGGCTTGTTAGCCAGTGAAGGCCGGATGACTATTCCTTACCAAGACCACACCCCTTCGGGCATCTTGGATGTGACCACGCATTACTTCGAGTTTGTCCCCGAAGCGGAAATCGATTCGCCGCAACCTACCGTTCTGGCGGCTCATGAAGTCCAAGAGGGCGAAACGTATTACATCCTGCCGACGACCGCATCGGGGTTGTATCGCTACCACATTGTGGATCTGGTGCGTGTCACCGGCTTTTTCGGTCGTACGCCTCTGATCGAATTTCTGGGCAAGGGCAATCGCATGGCCAACATCACCGGCGAGAAATTGTCGGAACATCAAGTGGTAGCGGCCATGTCGGCAACCTTGAATCAGGTGCCCCAACAACGCATCAGTGCCTATACCTTAGCCCCCATCTGGGATGACGAACAACCTTTCTATGGCATCTTCTTGGAAGAGAGTGATCATCGCGACGAAGCGATCCTCCAACGCTTCCTTCAGACGCTCGATTCGGCTTTGCAGAAATGCAACATGGAGTATCAGGCCAAGCGGGAAAGTGGCCGGTTGGGGAGCGTGCGAGCGTTATTGATGCCGGAAGGAAGTTGGCGCAATTGGGACCGGGCCCGCTTAGCCAAGACCGGCGGTTCGCCAGAGCAATACAAACGCCCCGCTCTGATCGGCGACCTAGAATTTCACAAGACCATGCCTGTGACGCATTGGATCGGAGCGGAACTCTACAAATTGGACCGCTGAACGACGCCAATGTTTTCGTCCCGCTTCGATTCCTTCCAACGGCACCTCGCCCCAACTGGGTCTGCTTGTCGAGGGAAATGCAAGCATTCCCTCGATCGACGCATCGTGCAGCGAACGACGCCCACCCATGGCCTTGCCGGAACAGACAGACCACCGGGGCAGTCCCTCAGCAGGTCATTGTCATTTCTTGTGCCAAGCCGCTCCACGCACTTTCATCGACAACGCGTACACCTTCTTGCTGCACGTCAGGTACAGCGTTTTGCCATCGGGGCCACCAAACGTCACGTTCGAGCAAAACTCGGGAATCGCGATCAATCCCAACGGTTTGCCGTCCGGTTGCACCACCCAAATGCCTCCGCGACCGCTGAGGTAGAGGTTGCCTTCTTCGTCCAGAGCCAGGCCGTCGGGATCGCTTTTGTTTTCGTTCATGGGGTCGAAGAAGACTTTGCCTTCCCCCACGGTGCCGTCGTCTTGGATCGGATAGGCTTTCCAATGCTTCAGATGGCTATCGGCGACATACAGCGTTTTGCCGTCCAACGAGGTCTTGATGCCGTTGGGCAACGGCATGTCGGTGATGATCTTCACCGCTTGGCCGGTAGGGCGTAGCAGGTAGACGGCACTGGTTTTGCGTTCCTTGAAGTCGGGGTCGGTGAAGTAGATGTTGCCGTTGGGAGCTTGGCAGACATCGTTGGGTTGGTGCAACTTTGCGTTTTCCAGCAGCACCTTGACCTCGCTGGGGCCGTTGTCTCCGATGGCGTAGCTGAGGATGCGATGCCCATATGCTTGCGCGCCCAGCAGTCGGCCGTCGCTGGTCAGGAAGGTGCCGTTGACTCCTTGGCTTTTGTCTAGCCAAACGGTGATTTTGCCCGGCGCGTCGAGGCGCAAAATTTGCTGATTATCGCTGCCAAAGGCAGTGAAGTAGAGTTTCTGGGTCTTGGGATCCCAGGTTGGCCCCTCGAAGAATCGCTCATCGCTGTATACTTCGGTCAACTTGGCCCCTTCGGCGACTGTCCGTGGCATGGTTTGCCCGTCGGCCCCTCGGGGAGTAACCATCAGAATCAGCAGCAGCGAAAACCAACGTAGCGAGAACATGGCAACAAGCCCCTTTTCTTTCCGCGGGAAAGCCGATAAATGAAGCGGATTGACAACGACTGTATCGCTTTGACGGTCTTTCCGCAACGGGGCGGCGACGGAAGCCGCTCCCGAGATTTTCGTGCCGAACGCACTGTCGGCAAAGTCCACGAGCATTCGCAGGATTCGCCATGCGTATCGTTGTGGGATCGGATCATGCCGGTTTCGAGCTGAAACAAATCCTGGCACAGCAATTGCGTCAACAAGGCCACGAGATCATCGACGTGGGCACGCATAGCTCGGCGGCCGTAGATTATCCCGATTTTGCCTACGCGGTGGCCCAAGCGGTGGTGCAGCGGCAAGGCGAACGCGGCGTGTTGATCTGCGGTTCGGGAGTGGGAGCGTCGATCGCGGCCAACAAGGTCGTCGGCGTTCGGGCGGCCATTTGTCACGATACTTACTCCGCGCGTCAGGGGGTCGAACACGACGACATGAACATTCTAGTTTTGGGCGCTCGCGTCGTCGGTGTCGAGTTGGCCAAGGAGTTGGTCGCTGCTTTTCTCCAAAGCGTCTTTTCCGCCGAGGAACGCCATCAACGCCGACTTGACAAGGTATTGGCCATCGAACGCAATAATCTCCGCTAGTGGTTGGCCCCGTTCGCCTGAGGTCGTCGGCACGCCTTGGTCAGGATACTAAAAGCCCACGACACGAGACGTTCGGGGCCAATCCGGCCCAACCGCGGACTGGCGTCCGCGGCTCTTATCGTCGCGAACAAGCCCAAGAGCCGACGACGCCAGTCGTCGGGTTGTGTTGACTGCACCCGCGGACTAGCGTCCGCGGCGCCTTCTTATCGGGCGTAGCACCACCTCTGAAGCAACAATGCCGACGCTACGGCGCGACGACCGCTCGTACCATTCGCCCCCGAAACCTATTCGTCGCGGCTGGCCGGATAGTTCGGGTCGGGAATTTCGACCAGCCGAACATTGTCCAAATAATATTCGCCCGGCGGCCAAAAGGGTAGCACCAGCACGCGGACATAACGCACGGTCGGTGTGACCGCCGTCGGACGGAACGGTTTTTCGCGGCGCGAAAAGGTCTGCCAGTCGCTCGAGGGGGGGATCATCAGTTGGCCCCGGTAGATGTAGCGAGCGATGATCGCGCTGTGGCCGCGTTTCATCGGCTCGTTTTTCGGCAAGGTCTGCTCGCGGATGTAACCTTGCAGCGCCTTAGCCTCGGAACCGAACGCCACGGGGTACTTTTCAGGATACCCTACCAACCAGACCATCATCCCGGCCCCTTTGGCATCCAACGACAACCAATACGACTTCTCTTTCTCGATCTCGACGTAATCGCTCCAGAACCAAACGCCATCGAAGGCAGCGATGGTGTCGTACTTTGGCGGAGTCGTGGGGAGCTTTCGGGGCGCTTGCTTCGGGTCCGGCTGCGGAATCAGGTCGGCCCACCACGGATAGCCCCATAAACGCAACACCGCCTGCTGACTCTCGGCGATGGCAAATTTCGACCACCACTCATACCCTTGAGATTGCAAAACGTCGGTGTCGAACTTGATGCATTTGCCGCGTTTCGGGTCGGGATCGGTTACCCAAAAGGTGGTTAGACCATCGACGGTCTGCCAATGGTCGGGCGTTCGCGTGCCTTTCTCAAAGTCGCCGTTGGGCAGCAGATTTTTGCCTTCGCGTTTCGGATCGGCAGCCATTGAGGTTGACGGAGCCGAACCGCTTAGCACAAACCCGGCGGCTCCCAACGTCAGCAGTGCCAACAATCGCACGAACATGGTTGCAATCTCCGATCGCCTGGTCGTATGGTCCCTGCTCACTGTGGTGGACCTTCGTGGCATGCCGGGTGGCGTCTCGGCGTCTCACCGGGTCAGAGCACTAAGAATCGACGACGCCCGTACTCCGGTCGAATCACGCCACGCACGAGTCGGGCCAAGCCGTCATGTCATGGTTTCTTGTGCAGCTTGGCTGCTGCTTTCTGCACGAATTCATCTTTCAGGCCGATGCGTAGCAATTGCCGCAGTTCGGCTTGCGCTTCGGCCGATTTGCCCGATTGTTCCAAAGCCTCGGCCAGCAGCCAACGGGCTTCGCTCTCGAACGGTGCGCCGCTGGTCACTTCCACCGCTCGTTTCAGATAACGGGCCGCGTCGAGGTGCTGTCCCCGTAAATGCAACAACTTGCCGCGCCAGAAGAACGAATGGCCGTTGAGTTTGTCGGTGGGGAAAAGATCTTCCCATTGATCGACTAGATCGATCGCAGCCCCGTAATTCCCCGTGGCGGTGTATTCGCGTAACGAGTCGGGGTAGGCACCAATCTTGGCGGCACGTACGTTGGCCGGGATCGGTTCGCCGCGAAGCGTTTCGACTCGCCGATACAATTTGGCTGCCTCGGCAAGTTGCCGTTGCCACAAATGCACGTCGGCCACGGCCATCACCGCTTGCCGATACGCCCGCAACAACTCGTCGGTCTTGGGCGTTTGCCGAACGATCGCCTCGACCTGATCCAGTACCGCGACGGCCTTGGCCGCTTCCTGCCGCTCGATCCCCAGCAGGCGAATCAGCCGCGTCAGCACCTGCACCTTTTCCAACGCCGGCATGGTATCGATCAACGCTGCTTGATAGTTGGCAATGGCCACTGCGACCCCCTCTTGGCCGGTTCGCAAGGCGCAGTCGGCCAACAAGCGACGCACCCGCGCCGTCAGCAACGGATCGCTTTGGGCCGCGAATCGGTTCAGATACACCTCGCACGTCTGGGCCGCTTCCGCCGGTTGTTCCGCTTCCGAAAACAGGTAGGCCAACTCTTTCAACGTGGCGGCCGAGAGTTTCGACCGATCGTAAGTCCGGCAGATCTGGGCATAATCTTTGGGCCGACCTTCGCGGAACTGCTCGACCACATGATCGATCTCGAACACCTCCAACGGCCAAGTCACCTGCTGGGCCGCTTGGTTGGGACGGGTCACCGTCAAGGTCACGGGATGCAGGCCAAGCGTCAGATAGACGTGTTCGACTGTGTTGCCGACGGCGCTGGTCCCATCGCCGAAGTCCCAGGTGAATTGGGCATCGTTCGGCCAAGTGGCCGCTAGCCCGACACTCAAGCGGACCTTGGTGTATTGCCCTTCGCTCCGTGTCACGGGCCACAGCGAATCGGTGATGATCGGCTCAAAGGTGGGGATCGGCCCAGTGGTGGTTTCGTAGACGCGAACACCGGCCGAGTGCGGCTGCGGATAGATGTCTGGCGGAATCGGTGCGAACGGTCCCGCGTCGCCACTCGGACGCCAACCGAGGAAGGCCATCTGTTCCAGTGTGGTTTCCTCGTGGTAATACTCGATGTAGTGCAATCCCGCGGTCAGTTCGACCTTGACGTTTTTCTCGCCGTAGATCCCCCGAGCGACGGTGTGCCGATCCGGCCAATGGATCAGGTCTTTGCCATCGAGGAAAGAAAACGACGCCTCGTTGGACACGGTGCAAAATTGGTAAGTGCCCGTCTTGGGAACACGCAACCACCCCCGATAGCAGGAGATGTAATAATCCGACGCACCGAACGGATTGTAACCATCGGCGATGCCTGAACGGAAGCCCGCGCCGTATGCACGCGGACTGTCGGCGAGCAGTTTCTGCATATCGGCGACCGTCTTGGGATTGGTTTCGGCCGTGAGATCCGCAGCACGAGGACGAACCCGAGTTTCCAAAACCAAACCCGCCTTGGGAATCCAGGCTCCCTTCGGGGGGCCGGAGCCGGGCTTCGGATCGGCGCGGATCATTTCCGGAGGCGGCTGGGTGGCATTGGGGTTGCCGAAGTAGATGAAGTAACGGCCTTTCAGGTCGGTGACACGGAACGTCAGCAACGCATAGCGATCCGCAGCGAGGAAGTTCAGTTGGAAAGGGACGGCTTGGCCGGTGGCATCGACGATCCGCAGGTCGTGGCCATCGTTACGAGTGCGTCCTTGGGTCAGGAGTTTCACCGCGGCACAATCGACCTCGGGGCTGTTGCTGGGCTTGTCGATCTGCACCACGGCGCGGTACGGCCAACCGTTGAGGTGCCACGGTTCCGCAGCCAGCAGGGGAACGCCGGCGTTCCCGAACCCCCACGCGACGATACTGAAGCGAACCAGTGTCGAGCCAATCCAGCGCATTGCGGATGTCCTTCCTGCTGCTACTGTTTTGCCCCCCGGATCATGCGGGTCAAGACGTTGTGGGTCATCTGCTGTACCCGCGGATCGGGGCCTTTCGGTTCGGTGTAGACTTTGGGGCGGACGTAACCGGGCGGCTCGGCTAGGCCGTCGGCCCACCAGATGGTCGAGGCGTTGAAGACGAAATTCCCCTTCGGACCAGGGTAGACGGTTGCGGTGTAGGTACCGCCATTGGGTTTCCCGGGGGCCGACTGCGTGGGACCGCTGGCCACGATTTCCAAGCCGGGGATCGGGGCCGGGTCGCCGTGCCATTCCCAGCCGATCAAGCCAGGAATCGCGTCTCCTTTCTTCATGCCCGTGTTGGCGTACAACCAATGCTCCGGCAGCTGGCACACCCAATCCGCTCCGCCGGTGACCACACCGGTCGAGTGGGCACCGATCAGTTCGTGGGCGTAGGGCCGTTCGTGCCGCAGCGATTTCATCGACTGAAATTCGCGGGTGCCGCCAGGGGGGCCGAAAACGCCGACACGCTCGAAATGCGTCAGCGTCTCATCGAAGACGATCCGGCCACAAACGGCATTGCCCGAGAAAAAGCCCAGCGATACCCCCGCATCCCGTGCCGCCGAGACATTGCGGAACATCTCGATCGTCCAATATTCATCGTGCCCTACGCTGAGAAACCCCTTAGCTCGCAGCAAGCCTTTGGCGTTGAGGTGCGTATCAGTATTGCTGATGTAGCTGACCTCGTAACCATGCGATTCGAGCCAATAGACGAAGGGAAACTCCCACAGCAGAAATTCGCCCGAACCGCTGGAAAGCGGAAAGTCGCCGAAGTTGAAATATTTGCCATACGGCCGACGGAAGCCGACTTGGACATTGCCTCCCCAGTACCACGAGGTTTTGCCGTCGTCGTAGAGGGAAAATTGTTGCGGCCAACGGTTGTAGGCTTGCCAAGTGTTGTCGGAACATTGGAAGAGCAGATCGACCGGGCGATCATCGCGGACGATGAAGATGACATAGCTCTGCAAGCCCGACGATTCGGCCGTGAGTTTGCCCAAGTAAACCCCACTGAGCCAATCGGCAGGGATTTTGAGTTCGGCGACGGCTGGCCAAGTGCATTCGCGTCGGCGTTTGGGGCCAATCGGCGGATCGTCATAGGTCTTGCCGGGCAGCGGGCCGAATTGATACATCCGTCTTCCGCCGCTTCCCCCGTAATAGCCCATGCGGTAGATGTCGAGGCGAAACGCCGACGGAGGGTTGGTGCTGACGTGAAACGTGAGGGTGTCCCCCGCAGCCACGCTCCGATGCGAGCAATAGCCTTCGATGCCGCGCACACGGTTGGTCGCCTTGGGATCGACTTGGGTGTTGGTCAACAGCCAATCGCGGCTGCCGGGTTTGGCGTTTTCCTGGCGAATCCGCGAGCGCGGCGGGGTTTCGCTTCCCCAGACCAACGACGTGCCTAAAGCGGCCATCCCCACCAACGATTCGCGTCGAGTTAACGGCAGATCGTTCCACATCGTTGCACCCTCCGTTGCCCGGTGTTGCCCCCAGCATTGCCCAGTGTGCAGGTCGGCACGGTAGCCTGGTTGCCGGGGGAATATGCTCCCATGGGCTACTGGTGGCTACTTGCGTTGCTTTTCCGACAGTTTCTTCAGGTAGAGATCGGCTAATTTTTCGTAGCCGGCGGGGGCCGACTCGTCGCTCCCGAAGAAGGCTTCGTCCCCGGGCGGACGTGGCAGGCCACGCGGTTGATAGCTCTCCGCTGCGGTCGGATCGAGCGAACGCAGGTCGGTGCGTATCTTTTGCAAAGTGGTCTTGAGTTTCTTGGCCGGGTCGTCAGAGCGGAAGTCGTCGGCATTGAGCAGCGGCTTTTCCAACAAACGAATCGCCTCGTTCAGCCGCGATGTGTTGTAGCCGCGGTCTTCGAGTTTCTTGGCGATCTGCTTCATGTCTTCGCGTAAGCCCGTCTGCTTTTCATTCAGCCGACCCAGGTCTTGCTTGAGCAGTTCGGGCATGGAACCGCCTTGCAGTCCGATGCGGCCGGCCCCGGCTTTTTTGCCTCCCCCGGTGGCACCGCTAGGATCGGAGACGCCCTCTTGTTTGAGTTGCCCTGGTTCGTAGCGTTCGTTGCCGACGCGTGCCGGCGTCTTGCGTCCGGGCAGACCGCGGGCCGTGTCTCCGACCATCTGCCCTGCCGATTTGCCGCGTCGGCCATCGCCCGAACGACCGGTCACCTCTTGGCTGTTGGGCTGATCATTGCCCGTCTTCCCTTTAGCCGAGAACATCGAGATCGGACCATCCGATACCCCCCAGCCGGCCTGATCGAGGTTATCTCCCCACGCGGAGGTCACATCGTCGGCCTCTTCATCGAATTCGTCGGCCTTTTGCAGCAATTCGCCGATCAGGTCTTCCAACTCCTTGGGCAAGGGCATTTCGGGGACGTTGAACGGTTTCTGATTCAGCGGTTCTTCTTGCACCCATTTGACCGAGTCAGCCGCGTCTGGCAGCCACATTTCCAGATCCTCTTTCATCTTCGTCCCCAATCCAGCACCGAGTTCTTCCAGCGAAATTTCGAGTTTCTCCGCTTTGGCGCGGGCTTTGGCTTCGATTTCCTCGAAGATCCGATTGGTATCAGGGCGAAGGTCGAAATCTTTGACGAAGCCTTCGGGCAACTTCGTCATCTCGTTGACCGATTCCTTGGTCCATTTCTCGGTGCGCTTGGCGAACTCTTCGAGTTTGTCTTTGGCTTCCTTGATCTCCTCGGCTTTCAGTTCTTCCACGGGTTTCTTCTTGAGCCGCTCGAAGCCTTCGACTACTTTGGTAGCATCTTGCAGGTGTCGGGCCAGGTTGTCGCCTAGTTTGTCGATCTGGGCCAGTGTCTCTTTGTGGCCGGGCTTATCGGTCTTTTCGAGCCGACGCAGTGCTTCGCGGGCACGCTCGTTTTTCTGCAACCGTGCAATCAACGCCTTGAGCGATTCGATGATCTCTTGCTGCAATGGCAACGAGCGTTCGCGTAGCGCACCGCCCTGCGACGGATCGTTGCCGATGCTGCCTTCTTCAAACAATTGGATCAACTTTGCCACGGGTTCGACACGCAAGCGATCAAGTTCAGCAATGATCGTGCCAACCGGAGCATTGTCTTTTTCCATCCGCCGGGCCAACAGTTGCAGTCGGGTGCGGATGTCTTCTTGCGACCGCAGCAGCATCGGGAACGGCTCTTGGGCTTTGGTCCGCACCAGGGTGTCGGTTTGGCGTTTGAGCAGAAATTCCAGGGCTTCGATGTAATCGCTTAACAGCACGTCCATGTCACGTCGGCCGCTGTCGGGGGCGACCACCAGCAAGGTGCGTTTGGTAGTTTTGCTGATGCCAGGGCCGGTGACATCGTTTTTGTCGGCGATTTCCAGCCAGTACAGCAGCGCTTCACCGCCGCGGACGCCGAGTTCGGCCAGGTTCCAAGCGAAGCGTTCGTGGATGTCGCGTTTTACCTCATGCGGATAGGTCCATTGGTGGACCAGTTTTTCTTCGACGCGTACCCCGTCGCTAATGGCGGCCCACAATTTCACGGACCCGACGCCGAAATCGTCTTTGGCCACGATCTCGGTCGGCAAGGTGGCGTTGGCTGGCACCAAGCGGGCGTCGCGGAACCGCTTGGCCCAAGTCGGTTCCCGCACAACGCTGACATCGCCCGTGGGGGGCAAGTCCGGCACCACGCCGATAGTACGCCACAGCGGATCGAGCGGGCCACCTAGGCGGTTTTCGTTCGCTTCGGTGAAATTCCGTGTCTTGCGTTTGTCGTCGGCGGTCAGGCGAATTTGATACTGCGTCGCGACCCCGGCCACTAGCAGGGCACGCAGGGCGGATGCCTCGGTCGCTTTCAGGTTCGGCGTGCTGAGCATAAACGCGGTGCGATAGGTCTTGTCGCTGAGGCGTTGGAACGTCACGGCTGCTTCGGTCGGTTCACGGCCTAGTTCGCCGAACGAGCGGTCCTCTCGGCCACGCAGTTGGGCTTGGTCCAGGGGGCGATTCGTCGTGATTTCCAGACTGATTTTACTCCCGGGCAGAGCGAAGATATCGATTTCGCTGCTTGCTTGCTTGGTTTGGGCAGAGCGTTGGGTGTAACTGGGCGGCTGCACCGTCAATGTCAGCGACTCGATCCGCGGCCGAGCGACCACCTCGACGGCAAAACTGCGGCTTCGGCCATCACCGGCTTCGATCTGGTAGCGGAACGACTCGGTCAAGGCGCTGATCTCGGCGCGGAAGCGCTCCGGCGCGTTGGGGTCCGGTTGCATCGGCCGCGATTCGCGGCGGGTGCCGAAGTCCAACACCAAGTTGGCCGACGACGGCACGACTCCTTCGACCGTCGCTTCGATGCGGAGGGCGTCATTCTCGGCCACGCTGGTATCGCCCGGTAGCACGTTGGCATCGAGGATGCGGGTGTACGTATAAGGGGGAATCGCAGCCAAGGGGAGCAAGACGCGTTGGGCACCGTTGCTGAATTTGGCCGGCGAAACCATCGCGTACCCCAGCAGCAACAGTACCGCTGCCCCCAGATAAAGCCCGGCACGGCGTAAGGGGCGGGGGTCAAGGCTGCGTTCCATTTCCAGATCGGCCGTTGCCCGCGAGGCGTCTTCGATGATGGCATCAATCAGATCTGCGGAATGCCCGCGTTGATCGCCTCGGCCCAATTGCAGGGCGTTGATGAGCCGATTGCGCAACGTCGGGTTGTGCTGTTCGACCAGAGCCGCGAAAAAGTCGTCGCGGCGATCTTCCAAGCGACGCACGATCACCCAGCGTCCCAAAGCAGCCAGCGCGACGCCCCATAAGACGAACGCCAGCAGCAGACGGGACCATGGGCTACCTTGCAGCAGGTTATCGGCCAGCACGACCGCGAAGAACATGAGAAGTGTCGCCGTCAGTGTCAAAAGCAGACCTTCCCAGGTACGCTGCCAACGCCAGACCCGGCGTAGATCGTTCAACGCGGCCAGTAGAGCGGTGTACGACTGTAACGAACTCATGACCCGTCTCCTCGCGCGGTTCGCGGATCAGACCAGATGATTTCGGCGACGTAAAAGCCACTCGGTGGAAACGGCGACCACAAAGAAGCCAAACAACCAAGGGGAGTTCCAAAACTCCCGGCGTTCGACGCGTAACAACTTCTTCTCACGTCGGGGCAGGTCGTGAGCGAGGGCCTCGAAGTTGGCGATGTCGTAATATTTCCCCCCCGTGGCCAAGCGGATTGCTTCCAGTTGGCTGGGATTGGGTTCGGGGTTTTCCAACTCCAGTTCGCGGCCTTGCACCACGAATTCGGCGGCTTGATTGCCCAACGGCTTGCCGTCCAGCGTCAATTGGCCTAGCACGGTGTACCGCCCTGCTTGCGGGGGGACGAACGAACCGACAAACTCGTCTGGCGCGCTGCTGCTGGCCTGCACGTCCAGGGCGAACAGTTGGCCGTCCGCTTGCCGAAGGGATACGAACGACCGCGAACGGAGCGTCGCGGGATCGATCGGCTTGCCGTCGAGGGAGGGGATGTTGTCGCCGGCCTCGATGGTCCAACGGGTTTGGCTCAGGTCGCTGCCGGCGCGGGCTTGGCGTTTTGCAGTGACGGTCACCGTTTGGCCGGGAGCGTAAGTCGGCTGATCGGTCGAAATCGTCAGCAGAGGTTTTTGCTCATCGAGTCCGCGTCCGCCCAGCCAGCGAATGGTTTGGCTCCAGAACTTGCGGTAGGCCGTGTCGGGCTTCCCCATCAACCGAGCCAAACGCGACCAACGCCAGGTCGAATCGATGGTCAGCACCATCGTTTTTCCGCTGCTATACGGTT
>CALEEC010000032.1 GCA_937949245.1 uncultured Gemmataceae bacterium
CGGCGGACGCCCACCCGGCTTCGGCTTCGGGACTAAGTGAACGAGCCGCCGCCACTGAGCGTCGGTCAAGTCCGAGGGATACTGCTTTCTGCTCATGACTCAATTGATAGGCCGACCGGGGCTTTTTGGACAGGCTATAAGACCCGGCCGATCGTGTGCCCCTTGGCTTCGAGCACCTCGACCGCCCCGGCAAACGCGACGCCCTTCAATCCTCCCCCGCTGAAAACCACATCGAAACGCGCCATGATGTGCTGACTCCCCGCCCCGAACAGGCGTGCGTAGAGTAGAGCGAGCTACTTCCCTTCCACTTTCAGCTTTAGCGGACGGGTGGTCAACACAACCTGGCCGAAACCTTCTTCGCCCGTCTGCGCCGAATTTTTCGGTGCCGGGGAAATCGCGGTTTTGTAGTTCGCGGTCAATTCGTATTCACCGGCAGCCAGCCAATAGCTGACCTTCTCCACGCCACGGAAACCGTGCTGCAGGGAGGTGATCGGCAATTTCAGCGACTTGCCCGGTTCCAGCATCTGTACCTTGGGGCTGCGAAACTCGCGGGTGAAAATGCTGGCGGCCACGGCCGTCACCGCCTTCGGACCTCTGAGGTCCAATTGCAATTGCGTCGGATCTCCCCCAATCCAGATCGCGACCGGCTTGTCGCTGACGTTGGTCAATTCCAAGGCCAACTCGACTTGCGGCACCGGCGGCACTTTGCCGGTTTGCGGGATCGCTTCGATCGCTTTTTGGAATTCCTCGGCCGACATACCGCCCAGATCGAGCTTGTAGGTGGTTTTTTGCGCGACGAGTTTGGCCCCCACCGGCCCCGCGTTTTTCTCATCCGCCGTGAACGACAGCAGCATCGGCAGCACCCAAAGAACAGAGGTCGGACTCCACATTGTGTTTGCCTCCCAGGTAGACGGACCTTGCCCCAAACCGCGGGTTATCCTATTGCTCCGACGAGTGTCGGCCAATCCAAGTTGGCTCCCGGGCCGTCTTCCCGGATCAAATTCACCATCCCCGACGGCCCCCGACGCGTGTCGGCCCGTCGCATCTGCTTGCTGCCATAGGACACCGCGGTCGCATTGCCTCGACGCCTTGGGCTGAAATTTTTTTCTAGTGCCACGGTTCGCTGTTTTCGATAGGATGCCTCCGCTGTCAGCCTAATGCCGAATATGTGCTAGCCCCCGTAACCCATCGGGTGTGTCAGCCTTGTTGCTGTACCGCGGTTGCCTTGAGCTGCGGATGGACCTACTTCACGGGACCGGACATCGTCTAAGGAGCCGATCGGATGGCCAAGGGAGATCACCTGATTGCCGTCATGAGGTATTACACTCATCACGGCATCGACATCGGGGATGGCACCGTCGTTCACTGGTGCAGCGATCTTCCCAGCACGAATCATGGCTCGCTATCGGACCTGTTGGCTCGCAAGGTGTCCGCGGCCATTCGCCGGACTAGCTTGGAAGCTTTCCACGAAGGTCGCCCGTACTACGTCTCGAATCATCCCAATCAATTCGATGCCGATCGTATTGTCGAGCGTGCGTTGTCACGGGTCGGCGAAACAGGCTACCATCTGATTTGGAACAACTGCGAACACTTTGCCACGTGGTGTACCACTGGCCAACACTACAGTTCGCAGGTAGCTCGATTGATGGGGCCGTTACGCGGCCGGATCACGCGCGCCTTGTCCGCCCTGGGCGATCGCTTGGTCGAACGGGTCGTGTCGTTGGCCGGTCTGACTTTCCCCACTCAGCTCCCCGACTTCTCTTTGCTCCGCGATCTGCCCAGCGTGGAAGACCTGCTCGGCTCTTACCCTGCCGCGGATGCGCTTTCCGACGGGTGAACCCCGCGCGCGTTCAGCTTTCTGACCATTGCTATAAACGAAGTTCGAGTGGACGCGGTCCTTCTGCTGATGGAGGCATTCCGTATCCCGCCCCCCCCGACGCGCGGGGGAGCTTCACGGCACCAGGGCCAACAGGGCTTCGACCTCGGCTTCCGTGGGAGCCTCGGCAATGATGCGGACGATCGACTCGGTGTTGCTGGCACGAAGGTGCAGCCAGCGATCGGGCCAAGCCAAGCGCAGGCCGTCGCGATCGTCCAAGTCTGCCTCTGGGCAGCGTTGCCGGACGACCGCGAACCACTCCGCTAACTGGCCGCGATCGACGGGGCGTTTGGTCTTGCGCATCGCATAACTGGGCAGCGAAGCCACCAATTGGCTCAGAGGCTGTTGCGTTTTGGCCAGCAGATTCAAGATCAACGCCATACCGATGAACGGATCGCGGACCCAGCCGATCCGCGGATCGATCACCCCGCCATTGCCTTCGCCCCCGATAACCGCCTGATGCTGCCGCATGGCCGCGACCACGTTCGCTTCCCCCACCGCAGCGCGAACACAGGCACAACCGGCCTGCGTAGCCAAGTCTTCGATCACCCGCGAGGTCGACATATTGATAACCACTGGCCCCGGTTGTTGCATCAAGCGATCGCGCACGACCAAGGCCAAGGTGAGTTCTTCGCTGAGGCATCGGCCGGTCTCGTCGATCAACGCCAAGCGGTCGGCATCGGGATCGAGGACAAAGCCGACCACCGCGCGAGCCCGCGGCACCAGGGGAGCGACTTCGGTCAGATGCGCCGGGATCGGCTCGGCCTCGTGCAGAAAATGCCCGTCGGCCGAGCAAGCATAGCCGGTGACCTCGCAGCCGAGTTCCATCAACAGTTCGGTAGCGAGTGGTCC
>CALEEC010000033.1 GCA_937949245.1 uncultured Gemmataceae bacterium
CGCTGCTCGGGAGGGGGGGGAAGATTTCCCCCTGGGAATCGCGTTCGCGATGAGCGTTAGACCGTCAGCGGTTCGGCTTGGGCGTTGGGCTTGTAGAGGTGGCGAATGGGCTTTACTTCGGTTTGGATGAATTCGTCCACCTGCTGGGCGGCTCGGCCGATGTAACGCCGTGGGTCGAGGATCTCGGCGAAATCGATGCCGGCAAAGGCGGCATCGTGTTTCAATGCCTCGATCAGATCGGCACTCGTCCCTACTCCCGCTTTGATGGCCGCGGTCGTGGCGTGGCTGTGCTGACGAATCCGTTCATGCACCTCCTGCCGATCCGCTCCCCGAGCGACGGCGGCCATCAGCAGATTCTCCGTGGCTATGTAGGGCAACGCCTCTTCGACGTGCCGAGTAATGATCGCCGGATGCACTTCCAACCCCTTGGCGAGATTCAGAGCCAACCGCAATACTCCATCGGCGGCCAAGAACGCCTGCGGCAGATACAACCGTCGCGCGGCACTGTCGTCGAGGGTGCGTTCCAGCCACTGAGTCGCGGCGGTCTGGGCGGCGATTAGCGGCAGTCCGGTCAGGTAACGTCCGAGCGAACACATCCGCTCGGCACGCATCGGATTGCGTTTGTAGGCCATCGCCGAAGACCCCACCTGGTCCGGCTCAAACGGTTCATCGATCTCTTGTTTGTGGGCCAACAAACGGAGGTCGGTGCCCCATTTTTGGGCCGTCTGACCGATGCCCGAGAGAGTGTCGAGAACCTGGGCATCGATTTTCCGCGAATACGTTTGGCCGGTCACCGGATAGACCGCATCGAAGCCCATTTTCTGGGCCACCAACTCATCGAGTTGCCGGACTTTGTCATGATCGCCCCGGAACAATGCCAAAAAACTCGCCTGCGTTCCGGTAGTTCCTTTGGCCCCCCGGAAACGGAGGGTCGCGAGACGATGTTCGATCTCTTGCAGATCGAGGATCCAATCATAGCACCACAAAGTGGCACGTTTGCCCACGGTGGTCAGTTGTGCCGGTTGAAAATGGGTGTAGCCCAAAGTCGGCAGATCCCGCCAACGCTCGGCGAATTGGGCCAGGGCATCGATCACCGTCGCGACTTGGCCGGCCAATGCCTCTAAACTTTCGCGGATCAGCAGCAGATCGGTGTTGTCGGTGACGTAGCAACTGGTCGCGCCCAAATGGAGGATCGGCCGGGCTTTGGGAGCCACTTCGCCCAGGGTGTGGATGTGGGCCATCACGTCATGCCGTAACCGCTGCTCGTGGAAGGCGGCTCGCTCGAAATCGATGTCATCCAGATGCTGCCGAAGTTCGTCCAATTGCTCAGGGCGAATTCGCGGGGTGACGCCGTCGTCGGCCGTCAGTCCGAGTTCCGCTTGCGCCTCGGCCAAGGCCAGCCATAAGCGTCGCCAGGTCCGAAACTTCCGTAGCGGTCCCCAGCGTTCGGCCATTTCGCGGCTAGCATAGCGATGCACCAAGGGATCTTCGTACATCCGCGCTTCGTTCATCATTCCCCGTCCTCGTTTTCGCCGTTGCATCTCGGCGGTAGGAGTCGAGCTGAACCGCCGTCTTGGCGTTCGCTCGACGTTCCATCGCTACAAACGGCAGCACTTCACAACTTCGCACGACCGGCACCAGACCACTTTCGTTGTAGGGAAACGGCGTAAAAGCGTCCCGTTGGCCAAACCGCTTAGCCGATGTTGAGGATGTCCGACAGGAAATCGGCATTCCATGCGCCTACAGGCTCTCGATTGCAAGGAGGAACCCCTATGCGACGTTGGCTCGCGGGGATGGTCATCGCGGTCGCGGCACTGATGTTGTGGGACGGTTCGGCGTCGTCGGTTCACGCTGAAACTCCGCCTCTGCCGCGGTTTGCGTACTATCCCTACTACTACTTCCCCCACAACTATTGGCCGATTCTCACGCCGAAATGGCCCGAGCAGCCCGGCCAACCTTATGTGCGTCCCCCGGCCTACCAAGCCTACCCCGCTTTCCGCGAACCGTTCTGGCGCTACGAACTGTGGCAGCCGATGCGCTATCATCGCGGTAGCCATTTCTGGCTAGATCAGTTCTAATCGCTGTCTTCGCTGCCTGCACGGGAGCGCGAGTTGGAAGAAGTTGCCAGCGCCCCTTCCGAGCGGCGGGCGTAAGCCCGCCGTGCCTTTGCATCGAAAGGAGATGCCAGCGCCCTTCCGACCGGCGGGCGTTAGCCCGCCGTGATAGCTCGCCCTAGTAGTTTCTAGACCCAGGTCATAGCGGGTAAGCCCCCCGGAAAATCTGGTCGCACCCCACCCAACGGCCACACCAACGGCCGTTCCCTTTCGCAGCCGTGGTTGACTCAACTGCGGGGCAATCGGTATGATCCGCCCGATGAGAACGAGGCACGGACGCCGACTGCGGGAGGTGGAGGGAGATGGTGCGCACCATCGTTTCAAAGGAAGACCATACCAGCGATGGCATCTGGAACTTCACCTGGGAAGAAACCGCTTGTCCGATGTGCGCGGCGCGAGATGCGGCTCCGATACTCGAGTCGGCCGATCCGACGCCGGAAACCGGCGGACTCTGGTTTGCTGTCGTGCAGTGCCGGCGTTGTGGTTTGTGTTACACCAACCCGCGGCCGGCCCCCGATTCGATCGGCCGATTTTATCCGCAAGCTTATCGGCCGCATGGCCGGCCGCTTTCCGAACGTCCGTTACGCAAGTGGTATCCCCTGCGAGCTTTACAACGCAGTGGCCGACGCTGCCCCGAACGGCGTTCCCTCCCGATGCACGGTCGAGGCCGCTTGCTCGACTTCGGCTGCGGAGGTGGTTCGTTCTTGCAGCGCATGGCCGAGCAAGGCTGGAACGTCGTTGGCATGGATCTGTCACCGACCGCGGTCGAGCGGGTTCGCACGGAGTTGAAACTCCCCGCGTTGCTGGGGACGTTGCCCCATCCCGACCTGACGCCCGGTTCGTTTGATGTGATCACCATGTGGCATTCGTTGGAGCATGTTCATCAACCCCTGGTCACGCTCCGGCATGCCTACGAATTGTTGGCTCCGCAAGGGCGGTTGTTTGTGGCGGTGCCCAACATCGAAAGTTGGCCGTTCCGCTGGTTTGGGAGGTCGTGGTTTGCTCTGGATCTGCCGCGGCATCTGACACACTTTGCCCCCGATACGCTGACCGCGATGCTCGAATCTTCGGGTTTTCGCGTTCAGGCGTTGCGGTGGATTCGCCACAGCGATTGGCTGCGTTCGTCGGCGTGTTTGGCGATTCGTCAAGCGAATCCGACGGTCCCGTTCTGGGCCAAGTGGTTGCGTTACAAACCGCTGGCCCGTTTGGCCGCTTGGGCGTGCTATCTGTGTCGGCAATCGGACACGATGTTGGCCATCGCCGAGCGGCCTTGAGAACGTCCGTTTCACCGTTCCGCAAGCGATTGTCTCGTCGTCCCCCAATAGAGAAGTTCCGTCTCCATCAGCCATCCCGGCATAGTGCTGGATGTTGCCTTAATTGTTCGCCGAGTTTTTTGATCATCGTCTGACACTCGGCCCGGGCTTCCTCGAAACCTAGGGGAGTGCAATTGCCGCTGCGCAGATAATCCAAAACGATCGCCTCAGCGGCCATGAATTTCGGGCAAGCCTCGGCGACGGCCGCGGCCAATTCGTTGGGAATCGTCGTCACTCCATTGCGATCGCCGTGCAGCAGGTCGCCCGGATACACCGTGACTCCGCCGACGCGCACTGGAATTTGCACCTGCACGATTTGACAGTAGCCATGCGATGCGATGGTTCCTGCGGTGAAGCAGGGGAAATTCAACGCTTCAACCTGATCTAGATCTCGCCCCGCCCCGCTGGTGATGAGTCCCGCAGCGCCGAACGCTTGGTAGGTCGTGCACATGACTTCGCCAAACGTCGCGGCCACGGGGGGATCGTCGAGGTCTTGGAACACAATCACTCCCGGTCCGGGCAATTCGTGCAAAAGTCGCGCCTGTTCGACCAGGTTGGAGTAAACATCCCCACTGCGCGGCGGATCTCCTGCTCGGAAGGTAGCAGTCACCGCGTAGCCGACCATCGGAGGGAGTTTGGGAAAACAAGCACGAATTCGCCCATCCATGTAGCCCGCGGTGCGTGGTCGAACGTCGAAGAGTTCGAGCACGTTGCAGACCGTGGGAGTATCGAAGGCTCTCAATTGTTCGATTACTTGCGGATCGACCAGGGGCACCGTCATACAATCGGCTCCGAAACGAAGCGAGGCAAAAGGAGGCATACGGCTATGTTAGGTCCGCGCGAGCAATTTGGCTAATGAAGTCGCGAGCCGAAGGGGGAGAGAGGGTGGCCCCCGTGAATTCTCGCGATAGTTGGAATTCGTGGTCAACTAGTCGGCGTCGCGGAGGCTGTGGTGCGCATCAGCAGGTCGGGCCGCTCGAAGGTTACACCGTTGACGCGAATCCGGCGAGTCGGCCAATTGTCGCTAGCGGTCAGCACTTGGGGGCCTTGGTCGGTGAGCACCACGGTATCGCAGACGACGGCTGCTCCGATGCGTGTTTGCCAAACGATGGCCTCGCCGATGCGGAAGGTTTCGCTGGTCTGCGGACTAATCCAGGCATCGATTGCGGAGTGCCCGGTGTAAAATCCCGCGGGAGACAGACGCCATTCGTGTTCCACTTCGCTATCGTTGAGCAGTTTGCGGGCGCGATCGAGCATTGGGCCGATCGGTTCGCCGGGTTTCATGGCTGACAGCCAGACGGCCGACAGTTGGACCGCTAAGTCGAACTCGCGGCGCAACTGCGGATCGGGCAAACCGAAGCAGACGGTGCGGCTAGCTGTCGCGAACAGCCCATCGCGACCGCCGGTGACTTGCATCACGCAATCGTCGCGGAGCCGACAGGAACCCGCACCATGGCGTCGATACTTGCGAGCGCGGCCATCGACGGCTACTTGCAGTCCCAACGGTTCGACGCCCCGGCGGACCAAGCGATGCACCAGATACCCCGCGATCTCGTCTTCGCTGTCATCCAATTGCAGCGATCGCCCGGTATTTTCCAACGCCTGACTGACCACGGCGGACAATGCGCGGTAGTTGTCCAACTCGTAATCCGACAAAATGCGTCGCTCGCGTTGCAACACCCCGGCCAACAGTTTGCCATCGCGGAACGGCACATCGCAGCCGAAGCGACGGTTCAGCGTCACGTCGGTCAGGTACACTTCTCGGCTGGCATTCCAGGGACATTCTTTCAATTGAAACCCCAAGCCGCCGAGTTCTTCATCGAACAGCCGCTGCGCATCCAGACTGCTACAGATCACCCAGCGTTGGTGCGGAGTGAAAAACAGAGCGGGACGCTCTAAAGGCGTTTGCAACCCCCGGAGCATGGCTCCTGCGGTAAGCCAACGGAAGTTGGCCGGGTCCAACAGCAGAAGGCAATCGCAGTTGTGTTCGTGTAAAATTTGAGCGATGCGTTGTTGTTTAGCATCGACATCGGCACGGCGGCGCGGATCGGCCCAGTTCCCGCTTGCGGTTAGCTTGGAGACAAACGGCTCCGCCGACATCCGTAGCTTCTCCTGAAAAATTCCTGAAACCAACGATACAAAAATGCTATGACGCTCAGTATACCGCTTCGATTTTCGCCTGGGTACTGTAAACTGACGCAATCTCGACGGCAAGCAGTGGCAACCAAGCAGTCCGCGATTTAACATGCCAAAATGACCTACGAACAAGCCCTTGCATTCTGGTATGGCCGGATCGACTACGAGCGTCGTACCCCGCTTCCGGGCGACTTGAAGTTGGATCGGATGCGTCGCCTGCTGCATGGGCTGGGCAATCCGCACGAACGGTTGAACATCGTCCACATCGCCGGCACCAAGGGCAAAGGCTCGACCGCCGCGATGCTCGAAGCGGTGCTACGCCAAGCCGGCTATCGCACGGGGTTGTTCACTTCTCCGCATCTGAGCGATGTTTCCGAGCGAATTCGCATCAACGGCGAACCGATTTCTCCGGCGGAAATCGTGGCGTGCATCGAGCAAGCGCGCCCCGTGGTGCAGCAGATGGAGCAACGTGGCCAAGGCTCGCCGACGTTTTTCGAGGTCGGCACCGCGTTGGGGATTTTGCACTTCTGGCGTCGGCGGGTCGAGTGGGCCGTCGTCGAAGTGGGGTTAGGCGGACGTTTCGATTCTACCAATGTGTGTTTCCCCGTGCTGTCGATCATCACGAGCATCAGTTACGACCATATGCAGCAGTTGGGCCATGAACTGTGGATGATCGCTCGAGAAAAAGCAGGAATCATCAAACCTGGTCGGCCCGTGGTTTCGACCGCGATGGCCGCCGAGGCACGCCCCGTGTTGATTCGCACAGCCGAGGAACGCGGTAGCCGATTGATGCTACTGGAACGCGATTTCCACTGCCGCTACGAATGGCAGCGTCCCGACCCGACTGCAGAGGCGATCCCTTGGGTGCAGGTGACGACCGCGGCCCGGACTTGGCCACCGCTACGGCTCGGATTGCTGGGCCGACATCAAGGAATCAATGCCGCCGGGGTCGTGGCTGCCGTCGAAGAACTCCGCCGCGTCGGCTGGCCGATCAGCGATGCCGCCGTGCAACGGGGGCTGGCCGAGGTCCGCTGGCCGGCTCGCTTGGAAACGCTCCAGACGCACCCCCGTCTGATTCTCGATTGCGCCCACAATGTCGCATCGATCGAGGCTTTGATCGACACTTTGAACGAGAGTTTCCCGCGTCTGGGCCAACGGATCTTGGTCTTCGCCGCCTCGTCGGATAAAGACGTGGTGGGGATGTTACGGGTGTTGGCCGGCCAATTCGATCATTACCTGTTGACCCGCTACGGCAACAATCCGCGGGCCGTTCCCCCGGAGAAACTCGCGACTTGGCTGCATTCGGTTGTCCCAGGACCGATCGAGGTATCGACCTACGACGACGCGCTGACCGCGGTTCGCGCCGCCCAGCAACTGGCCACGCCGAACGACCTGATCTGCGTCACCGGCTCTGTATTCCTGGCCGGCGAAGTGCGTGCCAAACTCCTGCAAGCACCCAGCGAGAATCGCTGATACCGCAAACAAAGGGCGAGCGAGACAACTCCAGGCACCCCACGAAAGCCGATGCCCTCACAAAGTGAATACCACAACCTGCTTGTCGTAGGCAATTCGCGAAAGCCGCTGAAATCACAATCGCCCTGCTGGCTCACTTCGTGACTGCTGGGGGACGTGGGGACGGTAACCATCGCTGCGGAGGCAGCCAGTCGGGGGCCAATCTGAAGTGACGATCGAGGTACAGATTGGTAGAACGATCGAAAAACATGTCCCGTGGGTAGGTCGCCGAGGGACGAGTGGTTTCGGGATTCAGCAACCCGGCGTAGACGCAAGCTTCCAAGACTGCCTCGGCACACCAATAAGCCCAACGATCCGGTCCTTTGGGTTTGCCCAGGAAGTACGTTCGCAACGGGCCACGGTGTCGTAGCGGCGTCAGTTGCCCGCCCAAGCGGATCAGGGCGTAGAACTTCCCTTCCTGCTTGCTGGCAAATTCGGTCAGGCGTCGGCTTTCTTCGTCGGTCAGTGGCTTGCTGCGACGACGCACCCACAAGCGTTTTTTCCAATCGTGCAAGCGGTTGGGAAAGTTGGTAATTTCGCACCAGAGGGTGTCGTTCGGCCCCGCCTCGAAGGCTCCCAGCGTGCCATCCGGTTTACGAATGACGATCGCAGTGTGGTACGGTGGCCCGGTAAGGGCGACGCGGTAGAGGACGCCCCACAGGATCGAATCGTCGCAGAAAAACAAGATGTCGCCCGGTTGGGGGTGATAAGCTTCGATCGGCGTGCGAAATTCGTGATCCAACGCATAAGCCGAAGCGCACAAATAGCCGAACGGGGAACGCGACTGCGGTGCCACAGAACCGATTGTTGCCGGCATCACAATAGGTACGGGCGTAGTCTGCGGAAATAATGCCGTTGGTGGAGCCACTGGAGTAGGAACCGGAGTTTGGGGAGCCGCGGTTTGGGGCAACACGGCCTGCGGTATTGTCTGCGGCAAAGACAACGATTCGCCGGGGGCCTGCGCCCGAATGATCGGCGCGGGCGCCATGATTCCTTGCGGTTCCGGCACAGGCGGAAAGGCAGCGGGGGCCACTTGCGGATCGACGCCCAGCAACAGCATTCCCAGCCATGAGAACGACAGCATTGGCTCTATCCCTGAAGCAATACCCCACCCGTGGGCGAGCGAAAGCTATTTCCCAGTAGACTTAGTATCGCTCGAAATAGGTAGGAGCTTGAGCGGAAATTGGTCGTCTCACTACGTTTTGGGAGTTGCCAGCCGTCCTTTTCGGGGGATAATGTCCACACTATCCCGAATCGAGTAGTCCCCAGGAGTAGCATGCGATGAAGCAACCCCAGACCACTACTACAACCTCGATGAATCGTCGGCATCTGCTACGCAATGCCGTGGCCGTTGGGGCCGCCGCGACCTTGGCTCCGTTTGCCGATTCGCTGCCTGCCGCTGCCGACGCACCCACGAAGTTGAAGGGCAATATCAAGCACTCGATCGTCTTCTGGTGCTTCAACCTGTTTGGCGAAAAATGGGACGCCGAGACCATGTGTGCCCATGCCAAGAAGTTAGGTTGTCAATCGGTCGAATTGGCCGACCCGAAAGATTGGGCCACCTTGCAAAAGCATGGCCTGATCTGCGCTATTGCTCCTAATGGCATGCCGGGCGCTCCGTTTGTCAAAGGATTGAACAATCCGAAATATCACGAAGAGGTCATCAGCCGGACCCAAAAGATGATCGATGCGTGCGCCGAGGCCAGGTTCCCTAGCGTGATCGCGTTCACCGGCTTCAAATATCGCGATGCGGAAGATCCCCAAAGTGGCGAAATTTCCCCCGCGGAGGGGGCTGCCAACTGCGTTAAGGCGTTGAAGCAATTGGCGAGCTATGGCGAGAAGAAGGGCGTCACCATCTGTTTGGAGCATCTCAACACCCGTGATGATTCGCATCCGATGAAGGGGCATCCGGGCTATCAAGGCGACGACATCGACTATGTGGCCGACATTGTCAAGAAGGTCGGCTCGGAGCGGGTCAAGATCTTGTTCGACATCTATCATGTACAGATCATGAATGGCGACGTGATTCGTCGCATTGGCCAGTACAAAGATCTGATCGGTCACATTCATACCGCCGGCAATCCGGGACGGCATGAATTGGATCAGAGCCAAGAGATCAACTACGCGCCGATCATGCAAAAGTTGGTGGAAGTGAAGTACACCGGCTATGTAGGTCACGAATTCATTCCGACCCGCGCGCCGCTAGCCGGTTTGCAAGAAGCGATCCGCTGGTGCGATGTGTAGGCTCTGCCGCGGTGTCGCCCTCTCATCCATTCGCGGGCCAAGAGCCGACGACGCCAGTCGTCGGGGGATTCCAACACCTCCGGTCACTGACGTTCCTGGCTCGCCGTGGAGCCGACGACGCCAGTCGTCGGGTATTTTTCGACGAGTCGTCGGGTGCCTCCGTACCCCCCGCGGGTTGGCGTCCGTGGCTCCTATCACCAAGCAACAATTCTTGGATCCGACGACGCCAGTCGTCGGGGGATTCCAACAGCAGCCGACGACGCGAATTGTCGGGGGGGCTTTCAGGGCGTCCATCGACGAACTCCGTCGTCGCGACCTTCTGCTCAGAGAAACACGATGATGTAGGCTAAGGCGAACCCAATGAGCAAGATCAACGCTCCCACGGCTATCCAGACGTAGCTCATCAAGTTGGACTTCTTTTCCGGTTCGTCTTCGAGCAGATCGACTTCCTCGGACGGATCGACAGCCACGGATTTGGTTTTGCCCGAGCGTTCGGAAGCAGCAGAGGTAGCCTCGTTCGGGCTTACGGGTTTGAGGATACGGGAAGAAAGCGGTCCTGCAGCCGCGGCCGGCAGACGCCCGGAAGCCGTCGACAAAGTTACCGCAGGCATCATGGTCGAGGTCGTCGCGACTTTGTTGGTCGGCGGAGCGCTGATTAAAGGGGGCAAAGGCGGAGGAAGCAACTCGGGATTGGGCGGAAACAGCGGTAGTTGCATCCAATCGTGCAGATCGATCAGCAGTTCGTCGGGGGACTGATAGCGTTCGTTCAGATCGCGGGCTAGCATTTTGTCGATGACGGCCGACAAGTGTTCGGGCACTTCGGGGCGAAGTTGATGCACCGGCCGGGGCTTTTTCACTTGCCGAGCCAGCAGCTTTTGCGCGGTGGAGCCTTCGTTAAACGGCGGAGCACCGGTCAGCAGGAAATAGAAGGTTCCCCCTAACGAGTAAATGTCGGTACGCACGTCGATTTGACTGCTATTGGTCGCTTGTTCGGGGGAGATGTAATCGACGGTCCCTAGCACTTTGTTGGCGTCGAAGCGTTTGGTGAGGTCGTCTTTCTCGTCGCTGTGCAACTTGGCCAAGCCCATGTCGAGGATTTTGACCACTCCGGTACGATCGACCAAAAGGTTGGATGGCTTGATATCGCGATGCACCCAACCGGCAAGGTACGCATGTTGCAGCCCACAAGCGGCCTGGGCGATGTAATGGGCGGCTTGATTGACCTCGAGCGGTCCACCGCGACGCACCATATCTTGCAGGTTGATCCCTTCGACAAATTCCATCACCAAGAAATACATCTGCCCCGATTGATCGATGTCATGGGCACGGATAATGTTGGGATGATCGAGCGAGGCCGCGGCGCGGGCTTCGCGGAGGAAGCGTTCCAACGACGATGGTTCTTCGAGCAATTGCGTCGGCAGCACTTTCAAAGCCACCCGGCGACGTAACATGACGTGTTCGCAGAGATATACTTTGCCCATCCCCCCCGAACCGATCAAGCCGAGCAAGCGGTACTTGTTGTTCAGCACAAGGTTCTTCCATTTGCCCTGCAACAGATGCCCCGCTTGGAATTCCGTCAGCAGGCCTTCGCGAATCAGGATCGCGGCCAATTTGCGGGCGTCTGCAGGTAGGGGACCGGCTTGTTGCAAACGTTGCAACTCTTTGTTGAAAATCGCTGCGTCTACTGCTCCGCTTTTGCGGATCAGTTCAAGCAGTCCGTTACTGTCGGTAATGGCCGGCATTCGAGTAATTCCCGTACAACGATTGCGCTCCTCATGGAGGAGGAGATTTTTCAGGGAGAGGAAGTAAATCAATGATACCGTTTTTTAGTGCGATTGTCTTCAATAATCATAGAATCACAGTCGCAAAACTGCGACTTTGCCCGTCCGATCCTACGGCTTGCTCCGACCGTTCCTTCGGGTATACATGATGGAGAGAATCTTTTCCGAGAAAGATTCCAAGATCCCACCTTGCCTGTATCATCGGAAGGAACGCGAATGCTGACTTTGCTCCGCCCGTGCCTCACCTTAGTAGCCATCAGCTTGTTCGTTCTGTTCGAAAAGACACCTGCCGCGGATTGGCCGCAATGGCATGGTCCCGATCGGACCAATCGATCGAAAGAAACCGGCCTGCTGAAAAATTTTCGCCAAGACGGCCCGAAGCTCGCTTGGCTGAGTGAAGAGCTTGGCTTGGGGTATTCAGGTCCGGCCGTTGCTCAAGGGGTCTTGTACATCTTGGGCACCGATCCGAAAGCCAACAACCGCGAGAACGTCTTTGCCATCGACACCCGCACCGGCAACATCTTATGGAAAACGCCGATTGCCGACTTCCTCGACAACAACTGGGGCGGTGGTCCGCGTTCGACTCCGACTATCGATAGCAATTTATTATATGCCCTCAGTGCCAATGGGGAATTGGTGTGTTTGAACACCAAAACCGGCGAGAAAATCTGGGGCGTTTCGTTCACCCGCGACTTTGGTGGAGAGATACCGAGCTGGGGATACTGTGAGTCGCCTTTGGTCGATGGCAACGCTTTGATCGTCACTCCTGGAGGAAAAAAGGGCACGATGGCTGCCTTGAATAAGATGACCGGCAAAGTGATCTGGCAAGGCGGAGGCAACGAACGCGCCGCCTACTCCTCGGCGATCATTGCCCAACTCGACGGTCTGAAGTTCTACGTGCAGATGGTCCCCTCCGGCGTGATCGGCGTTCGGGCGGACGACGGCAAATTGCTGTTCAAAAGCGACATCGGGGCTAATGGTGTCGCGGTGATTCCGACCCCCATCTACCACGATGGCTACGTCTTCGCGACCTCAGGCTACAAATCCGGTTGCGGACTGTTGAAGCTCAAGAAAAACGCTAGCGGAGGCATCGACGCCGAAAAGGTCTACGCCAACAAAAACATGATCAACCATCACGGCGGAGTGATTTTGCTCAGCGGGCACATCTATGGCTACACCGACGGCGATCGTGGTAATTGGACTTGCTTGGATCTGATGACCGGCAAAAATCTTTGGAAAAATAGGGATCTCGACAAAGGTTCGCTCACCTACGCCGACGGCGCATTCTGGTGCTATGGCGAACGCAGTGGCCGACTGGTCTGCATCGAAGCCGCGCCGAGCCAATGGAAGGTGCTGGGTGAGTTCAAACTGCCCAAGCAAACCAAGATCCGTAAACCCGCCGGAGGCATCTGGACCCATCCGGTCATTGCCGACGGCAAACTCTATCTGCGGGATCAAGACCTGCTGTTCTGCTTCGACCTGAAAGCCCAGTGATGGGTGTCGGCAAAGCCGGGGCACTGAGGCCAGCGAAGCGATAGTTCTTGTTCGCTGGTCGATGACGATGCCCCGACGTCGATGCGCGAAAACTACCCGACGCTTAGCGTCGTCGGCTCCAGGCGAGCCGGGAACGTCAGACCGGAGGTGTTGGAAACACCTGACGACTGGCGTCGTCGGCTCAACGCTGGTTAGCGTGACGAAGCGATGTTATCGCTCAATCGCCCCAATCGCCTCCGGCGGCATCACCTCCGCTGGTGCCCCAATCTCCACCGGCACCGTCTCCGCTATAGCCGTCCGTGCCGCTTGTGGTTCCCCCGGGACCGAAGGAATCTCCCCCCATCGCCGAGGGGGTCGAGTCACCGAAGAAGCTGTTGTATATCCACATGCCGGCCATCGCGCCGAACATACCGGCCAACAGACCGCCCAAGATTCCGCCTCCTCCCGCACCTCCAGCTCCCCCGCCGCCTGTGAAGGCACGGATCAAACCGACTATCAACCAAAGGCCCATCAACACCATCAACCCGATGCAGAGCCAGCCCGCAATGGTGTTGCTAGTGTTGTTCTTGGCTGAAGCTGGGGAGGTCGCGGCCTGGGTGCGGATGACTTCGGCTTCGTGCATCTTGTCTTTGAGCAGTTTCACGGTATCGAGCAGGGCCGCATCGAGAGTTTTGACTGCTTCACTAGGAGATTGTTCCTGGGCTTTCTTCATCGCATCGGAGAAGATTTTGGCAATCTGATCGTCGGCGGTCTGGCCGATCTTTTGAGTCATTTTATCGCTGGTACGGGCGCGAATCGCACGAGCTTCGGCAGCTTTGTCAAAGACGATCATCACATACGCACCCACCGGATTGGCTTTGGCTCGTTCCAGGCTCCATTGGCTATAGATCTTCGACAGTTCGTTCTTGTCTCCCTTGGCCGCGAAGACTTTCCTTTTGACATCTTCGGGCAGTTTGTCGAACGTCTCTACGGTCAAGTGGACGGTGGGAGTCGCTCGAATCATGGCAATGTCTTGCTGAGCGGCTTTAATGCCGGCTTCGCTGAATAGTTTCAGGTTATCTCGGATCGTCAGATCGCCCGGTTGAGCGGCCAGCGCGATCGATAACCCGCATCCCCCCGCCAGCACTGCCCCAAAAACGGCTCGAAGCAACCAACGCGTCATGGAAGAAATTCCTTTCGTTGCTAGAACGTCTGTTCATTCCACTGCGGCCGATCGATCGCCCCGCAGCGGGATGTCGTCACCTGGTTCAACGACCATTGCCCATCGGCTTTTGCCGGCGTGGCATCTTCTGCCGATAGTCGTGTCTGCTAAGATAAACAAGGCTTGCCCGAATCGCGGCGAGTTCGCCCGACTCGTTTGTCTATTATTCGTAGCCGTCCGTAGCAGATTTGCCCCCTAATAGTTTTTTCTGAAGGAGAGAAATTTTGGATCGATGGTTCCGAGCCACAACAATTTTAGCGGTACGCCGGGGCAATAGCGCGGCCATCGGTGGAGACGGTCAAGTGACCTTAGGCAACATCGTCATGAAGCACGATGCCCACAAGATCCGTAAACTGTACGATGGCAAAGTCCTGGCCGGCTTCGCGGGGGCAGCAGCCGACGCCTTCGCCCTGATGGACCGCTTTGAAGCCAAACTCCGCGACTTCCAAGGGAGCGTTCCTCGCTCGGCCATCGAGTTGGCCAAGGAATGGCGCACCGATCGAGCCTTACGCCGACTGGAGGCCATGTTGATCGCCCTGGACCGCAGTTCGCTGCTGCTGATCAGTGGCACCGGTGATGTCATCCAACCTACGGACAATGCTTTGGCCATTGGTTCCGGGGGCGCCTACGCCTTGGCCGCGGCTCGGGCTTTGTTGCAGCACAGCACACTGACGGCTGGACAAATCGTGCGGGCCGCCCTAGAGATCGCCGGCGATTTGTGCATCTATACCAATCGAAACATTGAAGTCGTCGAAATCGAATCGGCCCCAGCATGAGCGACCGATCCGTGACGTAGGAGAATCCACCGTGGCAGATCTGACGCCTCGACAAATTGTAGCGGAATTGGATCGATACATCGTCGGTCAAGCGGCAGCCAAACGGGCCGTCGCCGTGGCCATACGCAACCGTTGGCGTAGACAGCAATTGCCCCTCGAGCTGCGCAAGGATGTCACCCCCAAAAACATCTTGATGATTGGCCCCACCGGCGTCGGCAAAACGGAAATCGCCCGCCGTTTGGCCCAACTGGTCGGCGCACCGTTTTTCAAGGTCGAAGCCACCAAATACACCGAAGTCGGCTACCACGGCCGCGATGTCGAAAGCATGATCCGCGACCTGACCGAAATCGCCGTCGGCATGGTCAAGCAAGAACAACGCAAAGAGGTCGAATCCAAAGCGAAAGATCGTGTCACCGAACGGTTGCTGGACCTGCTGTTGCCCACCAACAAACCGCACTGGGAACCGGAAGACGCCGACGATCAGGAACGCCGCAAACGCACCCGCGATAAAATGCGGACCCGCCTGGAAGCCGGTGAACTCGAAGAGAAAATGGTCGAACTGTCGATCGAGACCCGCACCACGCCGGTGCAGATTTTCTCCAACCTCGGCATGGAACAGATGGATGTCGACTTCCAGAACATGTTCGAGAAGATCTTGCCCCGAGGATCGCAAAATCGCCAGGTGACCATCAAGGAAGCCCGCAAAATTCTGCTGGAACAGGAAACTGAAGCCCTCATCGATCGCGCGGTTGTCAGCGAGAAGGCCGTTGAATTGGTGGAAAATCACGGCATCATTTTCATCGACGAAATCGACAAAGTCTGCGGGCCGGCTTCGTCGCATGGGCCGGATGTGTCCCGGCAAGGGGTGCAACGCGATCTATTGCCGGTTGTCGAAGGCACCACCGTCAACACTCGGCAAGGGCCAGTACGCACCGATCACATCTTGTTCATCGCGGCTGGGGCGTTTCATATCTCCAAACCTGCCGACCTGATGCCGGAACTGCAAGGCCGATTCCCCATTCGCGTCGAGTTGACCGACCTCAGCCGGGAGGATTTCCTCCGCATCCTCACCGAGCCGAAACACGCGTTGACCAAACAGTACGCCGAACTGTTGGCCACTGAAGGAGTGACCTTGCAATTCACTCCCGATGGCATCGAAGAATTGGCCAGCATCGCCTACGAGGTCAACCGTACCACGCAAAACATCGGCGCTCGCCGGTTGCATACCATCCTCGAACGCGTGGTCGAGGAAATCAGCTTTGAAGGTCCCGACCTGCCCAACAAGCAAGTGACCATCGATGGCCAATATGTCCGAGATAAGCTCAACACCATCTTGCAGAAGGAGGATCTCAGCAAGTTCATCTTATGAGTGGGAGTGCCGAGGAAGCGAACAAGACGCGAGCCGTCGTGCTGCCCTTGCGTGCCTCAGTGGCTTGAACTGAGGCGCGGCATCGCGGCACGGCAGACATTCCGATGCGTGGCATCGCGGCATCGCGGCACGGTGGGCTGATGCCCGCTACTCGGGAGACACCGCTTGATTTGCGGGAGGCGTGGCGGTGCTCGGGGATTCTTCCGTTCACAAGGCGGCGCGACGGGCAGGCTTCAGCGGAGCAATTCGGCTCGGCTCATGGCACGCCCCGGAAGTCGGTAGCATCTTGTGGGGCGAACAGCGATTGTCGGGATTGAACGCCTGTCGCAGACGCACCATCCAGGCAAGATCGTCGGGAGAAAACAACTTCGGCATGAAGTCCAATTTCTCGACGCCGATGCCGTGTTCGCCTGTGACGCTTCCCCCCATTTGGATGCATAGGTCGAGAATCTCATGACTCGCATCCAACACTCGCTGCACCTGATCCGGTTGCCGTTCATCGAACAGCAAAATCGGGTGAATGTTGCCATCGCCAGCGTGGAAGACGTTGGCAATGCGAATCTGATATTTTTCGCCGATGCGGATAATCTCGCGGAGCATCTGCGGTAACTTGGTCCGCGGCACGACGCCGTCTTGGGTGCAATAACTGGGAGCTAGTCGGCCCACCGCGCCGAAGGCTTGTTTGCGCGACTTCCACAGCAAGAGCCGTTCCGCTTCGCTATTGGCTCGGCGGACCTCGCGAGCGCGGTTTTTGCGGGCAATCGCTTCGATACGGGCGGCCTCGTCGTCCAGGCCGGCATTCAAGCCATCGACTTCCATAATCAGTACGGCCCCGGCATCGAGGGGGAAACCGAACTTGAACGCCGCTTCGACCGCTGACAAAATCAGTTGATCGAGCATCTCCAAAGCGGCCGGTACGATCCCTGCCCCAATGATGTCACTGATGGTGTTGGTCGCGTCGTCTACCGTCTCGAAGACCCCCAACAACGTGCGATACGCCTCGGGATTTTTGGTGATCCGCACCCATACTTTGCTGACGATGCCGAAGGTGCCTTCCGAACCGACAATCGCGCCGGTCAGATCCAGTCCCGGCATGTCTTCGCATGGTCCGCCGGTGGTCAACACTCGGCCATCGGGCAGGACCATTTCTACTCCCAGAACATGATTGACCGTCACGCCATACTTCAGTGTATGGGGCCCGCCAGAATTGGTCGCCACGTTCCCGCCGATGGTACACGCCCCCTGACTCGACGGATCGGGGGCAAAATGCCAACCTTGGCCCTTGACCTGATTGGTCAGCCAAAGATTGACCACGCCGGGTTCGACCACGGCGTAGCGATCGCGGAAATAGACTTCAAGAATCCGTTTCATCCGCGATAGGGCAATCATCACGCCCCCCCCGACCGGCAAACATCCGCCGGCCAAACTCGTCCCTGCGCCGCGTGCCAGAAATGGGACATCGAGTTCGTTGCACAACTTCACGATGGCCACGATGTCTTCGGTGCTACGCGGGAAGACCACGACATCGGGTTTGTTCTTCTCGATGGTGAAGCCATCGCATTCGTAGACGGCCAAATCGGCCGGGGCCGTCAGCACGTTCGCCGAACCGACGATCGCCGTCAAACGCTCGGTCAGCAGCGTCGCCGTCGGCCGAGGTGCAGCAGCAGTTGCGGAACTCATCACAGCAGGTATCCCATCTTGGTCAGAACTTATGCCCCTAGTAGTCACCGCAGACGACTAGCCTGAATTCACCCAAGCGTTGCCGCGACTGACCAGCCCGAATGCTCTCGGTGGTTGCCGCGGCTGACCAGTCCGAATTCCCCCTGTCGCTCCCACAGCCCAACCAGCCGAATGCACACGGGGGGACCCACAGAACGCATTCATCCGATTTTATCCATCGCTGGCGGATACGTTTTGGTCTCCGATCAATTGCTTGCCGATGATCGGCAATCTCTCGCTGAGCCAATCTTCGATCGTGACGTTCGGCGTGCCCAAGACCCGCAGCGGCACGCCGAAGGCTTTCGCTTGCGTGGCCAACTGATCGTGCTGCAGTTTGCGAATACTGCCATCGTCGCGGAAAAACGCCAAGGTCGGCACTCGCAGACTCGGCAAGAA
>CALEEC010000034.1 GCA_937949245.1 uncultured Gemmataceae bacterium
CAATATTTTGAGTTCTTCCAAGCAACGCGACTGAATCAGGCGTGCTTCGATGACCCGTGCTAGGCTGTCTTGGCGTAGTCGCGTCAGTTCGATCCGTTTGTCGGCATTGGCATCTAGGTGGAAGGTCAACGGCACGATACGCCCCTCTTGCACGTCTAGAGGCACCCGCCCCAGCACCCGTTCGCCGAACTGGACCTGGACGCAGGCCAAGTGAGTCATCGGTTCGGGAGAAGTGAAGATGCTTTCGCGATTGCCGACCGTTGTCGGCACCGTGTTGTCGCCGAAATTGCGTTGGAATCGCACGCGTAAATTGGGCGACACCAACGGTTCGCCATTGGGGGCCAACAATTGCACTTGCACCACCGCCGTGGTAGTGCCCAGTTTCAAGCAGCGGTATTCGAGGGCGCGTCCGCCGGAAAACGGGTCTTGATAACGCGACAAGATTCGGCACTCGCAGTAGCCGTTCAGCGGGGGGCCGACCAGTTGCAGCAACACCCCCTCGAGTCGTTCGCCCATGGGTCCTGAGGAAATGTTCCGACTAACTCCCTTGTTCCCGCTTCCCGACTTGGCCGAAACCGCCGCGGTTTTGCCCGAATCCGGGCGTCGCGTCGGTGGAGTGCGAATGCGTGCCACGGCAAACACTTCGCCAACCTTCAGCCAACGATCCAACGGCCCTTCGATGTTGCCGGCAAAAAGCTTCAGCCGTACCCGATCGCCAACCCGCTGATTCAGATCGAACGAGCCGACCCAGCCGAAGTCGCGTTCCAAAGTGATGCCGATCAACCGCTGGAGCAAGGCACGATCATGCGTCTGGATCACCCGTTCGGCCCCGCTGGTCAAGCCTGTGTAGCCGTCGATCTGTTGCATGCGAATGCGATAATGATCTTCCTCGAACGCCAAGCGTACCACATGGGTCTTGTAGGGGACCAATTCCCCGGGAGCATTGCGCTGTTCGCTGGGGAGTTGGTGGCCATCGATCACCTCGACCCGAGCGAACTTCCCCAAGGCCGCTTGCAGATTGCCGTGAACTCCCCGCACCAGTTGCCTGCGGAACGGTTCGGTGAAGTGCCGATGCGGCATCCAGTCGAAGACGATGCGAATCACATACGGCTGATCGCGTTCGTCGGCCGCTTGCCCGCTAGCTGCTGGTAGTAGCCACACCAGCAGCGTTCCCAGCACCACGAATCCAAAGCGGATCGCAACTGCAGACCAGCGGCGCATCACCACCGCGCTGAACCGCGTTCCTCGCAAGACGATCCCGGATCGTATCGCATCGGCCAATTGCATCGCTTCACCTCGGGCAAAGGAAGGTCGCGGGTTTGCCGGTTTACTTCGCCGGCGGTTGGGCCAAGTCGCGGAAAATTCGGCACAGAATCGGCGCTGTCTCGGGACCAATGCTGTTGACTTCGCCATACTGAGCCTTCTTACGGCCATAGCAAAACGGCGGTTTTTCGTCCCATTGCCGTTTGGGCAGAATGTAGCCGATCTCGTCGTTGCCAAGGCCAATGAGCATCCGATACTTCGCTTTCATTCCATCATAGATGGCCGGTTCGATGGGAGCATCAGGAAAGTCGGCCGCTGGGTCCGCGGGGTTCTGCACCTGATTGAGCACCAGTTCGGGGTAAACCTCCCCAGGAAGAACCGCAATTTCGACTTCGCCCCAACGCATCCAGCCGACTTCGGTGCGAATCGCGGGGCGTTTGGGCAAGGTCGCCGAGGGGCGGAACTCGGCAGGTTGCGGCTGGCCGGTCCATTCGTAGACTTCGCGTTTCAGCACCCCGAGTTGCCAACCGAGTTGGTACAACTTGTTGTCCATCGGCAACAGCAAGGCCGCGCTGCGATAGCGAATCGGCGTCAGTTGCACTGGTTGGCTTTGGTCGAGGGCTTGATGCACCACTTTGGCCAGGGCTTTGCCGTAGGCCACGGTCATTTCGACCGTGCCGTTGCGGTAACGTTGCCCTTTCTCGTCGCGCAGTTCGACTCCGAGCGAAGTCATCAGCCCGCCGACCGTGCCGGTCAGATAGATCACCGGTTTGCCGTTGGACTTCGCCTTGACCTCGGCAACCAACGAGGCGACATAGTCGGCACTCAGCAAGGTGTTTTTGTCATCGAGTGTCTCGGGGTGACAATTCCACTGCACTAGAGTGCCGAGGATCTGTTGCCGGGCGTCGAAAAAGCGAATGGCGACCAACTCATCGTGTTTGACGTAGGGTTCGCGGGTGTCGCTCAACAGTTCAGGGGCACGCGTGGTGCCGATGCGTGCCGTGGCCGGCGTCAGCGTTTGGATCGCTGCCTGGATCGACTGCACGATTTTGTCTTCCAACAGCTTCAGATAGGCCGGATCTACCCCGCTCTGAATCGGCGACGGCCCCCATAGCCCCATGGTGTCTGGCCCCTCGTGGTTGTGCGTTGCCGAGATAAGCACTTGCACCCCCTGAGGCACCCGCTTGCGGACCCGTTCGGTGAATTCGAGAAACAGGCCGATGACATCGACTGACACCATGGCCAAGGTCGTCGTCTCATCGCGCAGCACCAGGGTGCGAATCATGATGGGATCGAGAACGCCGGTGGCTTTGCGATTTTGGCCGAACCCCGCGAGGTAGACGGTTTTGCCATCGACGGCCGGCGTCGCGTCCACTTCGGCAAAACCGACTTGGAGTCGGCCAACCTCGGCCCGACTCGCGCCCGGCAGACCGAAACTCAGTCCCAGCGTTGCCGCACTGACCAGAAAAAACCAATGCATCGGATCGATTCCTTAAAAAACAGCCTTGCGACGGAGAGAGTCGCTTCCCTAGATTCCCTCGCGGACTCTGGCCGCGAGGGAATCGGCCGACTAACAATGGATACTAGCAATGTAGCAGTCAGCAAACTACCGCCCGAATAACCTCACCCGGAGAATGTCTCATGGCCGCCATGGTGACGAAAGAAGCTCCCAATTTCACCGCCAAAGCGGTGATCAACGAAGAATTCAAAGATATTAGCCTGAGCGACTACAAAGGCAAATACGTTCTGCTGTTTTTCTATCCGCTGGACTTCACCTTTGTCTGTCCGACGGAGATCATCGCGTTCAGTGACGCAGTGGGCGAATTCGAGAAACGCAATTGCCAAGTCTTGGGCGTGTCGATCGACAGCCATTATACGCACTTGGCCTGGATCAAGACACCGCGGAGCGAAGGTGGCCTGGGGCATCTGGCCTACCCGTTGATTTCGGACCTGACGAAGAAGATCTCGACCGATTACGGCGTGTTGTTGGAAGCGGGCATCGCTTTACGGGGCTTGTTCTTGATCGATCAAAAGGGAATCATTCGCCACATCACGATCAACGACCTGCCTTTGGGCCGAAGCGTCGATGAAGCGTTGCGAGTGCTGGATGCGTTGCAATACTACGAGAAGAACGGCGAAGTCTGCCCAGCCAACTGGAAACCAGGCGCACCGGCGTTCAAACCGACGAGTGCCGGCCTGAAGGAATACGCCGCCAAGGTCGCGAAGTGAGCGTATCGACGCGACGAAAAACCGAAGCGTCTCTCTCAATCAACCCAACAACCAACCCACCGCGCGGGGGGCATCGGCCCCCCGTACGCATGCAAGCACGGCGCGTTGGCACGGCGGGCTGACGCTCGCCGCTCAGGAGGAAAACGCGATTCGTAGCGATGCGACATCACGTGTGCAGTTCCACAACGTCTTTGTCTCGCAACACGTGGTCGCGGCCGACGCTTTGGCCATCGAACGCCGCCGATCCCCAGACGCGCGCCGATTTCACCGTCTCCGCTAAATCGCGATGCACCTTCGCCGCGAAATCCACAATCGTACTGCCGATCGGACATGTAAACGGCGCTTCCATGTCCGCCGGCTTGCCGGGCATCTTCGCGTAAATGCGAATCACATCCAGCAACTCAAACAAACGTCGGCGCAGTTCCGGCAAACCATCGCCACGCTCCGCCGAGGCGACCACGAAGGGCAATTGCTCACCAAACATTTCGCGGAAAATCTCCAAGCGGTCGGCCGCTCCGTCGGCATCGATCTTGTTGGCCACGAACAGCGCCTTTTGCCGAAAAATCGCCGGATCGGGTTGTTCCGCCAAGCGTTGCGGCACGAACAAGCGTTTGGCCTGGCGGAGTCGTTCCAAGACGGCCTCGGCCTGGAACGGCCCATCGTCGTCGGCTAAGTCGAGTACGATCGCGGCCGCGTCGGCATTGCGGATGAAATCCGGCAGATACGGTTCCATCACGTCGGCCGTAATCGGTGGGGTATCGATCAATTGCACGCGGACATCTTCAAAGTCCATCATGCCGGCCGAAGGCTCCCGCGTCGTGAACGGATATGGCGCGACCTCCGGCGTGGCGCGGGTGAGTTTGGCCAATAACTGCGATTTGCCACTGTTGGGCGGCCCCAAAAGCACGACCGTGCCCGCCCCCTGCTTGGGAATTTTGTAGCTGATGCCGACTTTCTTCGGATTCTTTTTCTCCTGCTCGATTTCCTCTTTGACTTGGCTGATCTTGGTTTTCAGGTCGGCTTGCAGTTTTTCGCTGGCCTTGTGCTTCGGCAGCAACGTATACATTTTCTTCAGAGCGGCGAGCCGTTCCTCGGCCGTCTGGGCTTTGCGATACTCTTCCTCGGCTTCGAGATACTGAGGCGTGAGATTGGCTGCCATGCGACACCTCTTGCGACGCTTCGACGTTTCGCAACGATTTGACGTTGCCCACGATACCTACAATAGGTTTATCCTACCGGATTTCCGCCTCGGGGGGAGTTGACTTGAAAACCGAAGACGAATCCTCCCAAAGCCAGAACCTAGGACGAATGCTCGAAAACTTAGGAACAACGCCCGAAACCCCAGCAGGACAGAAGAGCGTTTCGCGCGAACGCCGACGGATGCGTTTGCTCGGCATTGTCCAAGGAGTCGGCATGCGTCCGTGGTTGTGGAACCTGGCCCAGCGGTATCGGCTGACAGGTTGGGTGAGCAACGATCCCCAAGGCGTATGGCTCGAAGTCGAAGGCGAACGCGGCGCTCTCGACCGCTTCGCCGATGCGATGCAGACCGAGGTTCCGCCCTTGGCTCGACTGGACGCGGTGGAGGTGACGCCGATCCCGCTGGTCGGCGACCTGGCGTTCGTCATCCGTCCTAGTAGCACCCACGTCGGCCAACGACGCACCCAGGTGCCCCCAGACGTTGCGCCCTGTGCCGATTGTCTGCGGGAACTTCGCGATCCGAGCGATCGTCGGTATCGCTATCCGTTCCTCAATTGCACCCAATGCGGGCCGCGTTTCACGCTGATCGAGTCGCTTCCTTACGATCGTCCGCGAACGACGATGCGCCACTTCGCGATGTGTGCCGACTGTGCCGCGGAATATCACAATCCGCAGGATCGTCGCTTCCATGCGCAACCCACTGCTTGTCCTCGCTGCGGGCCGCAACTGGAATTGGTCGCCAACGGACACCGCCTAGCTGAGCATGACGCGGCGCTTGAGGCCGCCCGGCAACGTCTACGTGCGGGACAGATCGTCGCGATCAAAGGGATCGGCGGCTTCCACCTCGCCTGCGACGCTACTCAAAACGAGGCAGTGCAACGCCTTCGGCAGCGCAAGCGTCGCGGTAGCAAGCCGTTCGCGGTTCTGCTAGCCGATGTCGCCACGGCACGCCGATGGGTCGAAATCGATGCTACAGCCGAACGCCTGCTGACCAGTCGCGAACGCCCGATCGTGCTGCTGCCGCGCCGCGAACCGCTGGCCGACGCCGTCGCACCAGGGCAAGCCACCTTGGGGGTGATGCTGCCGTATTCGCCTTTGCACGAATTGCTCTGCGAAGCCATGCCGCCGTTGGTGCTGACCTCGGGAAACCTAGCCGATGAGCCGATCGCCCGATCGAACGAGGAAGCCCTCACCGCGCTGGCTTCCTTGGCCGATGCTTTTCTGCTGCATGATCGCGAGATCCGCGTTCGCTGCGAAGATTCGGTGGTCCGCTGTGACGGTTCGTGGGTGCAGCCGATTCGCCGATCGCGAGGGTATGCTCCGAGAATGATCCGCTTGCCTGGGCCGGTTCGACCCACGCTCGCCGTGGGGGGCGATTGGAAAGGGACGATCTGCCTGGCCGACGGCGAGGAAGCGTGGGTCAGTCCGCATCTGGGCGATTGGGAGCATCCGCAGTCGGTATCGGCCGCGGAAGCAATGATCGATCATCTGGCTACGTTGTTTTCCATCGAACCACAACAGGTCGTCTGCGATCGGCACCCCGACTACTTCTCGGCCCAGTTTGCCCAGCGGTACGCTCAGCAGCACGGTATCGCGTTGCTGCGGGTGCAGCATCATTTCGCGCATGCCCTGGCTTTGCAAGCCGAACACCGCTTTCCTAGCGATCGACCGATGTTGGCCGTGGTGTTCGACGGCACCGGTTGGGGGGACGATGGCACCTTCTGGGGGGGCGAATGGCTGGGGGTGCAGTACGGCCAATATCGGCGTTGGGGCCAGTTGCGTCCGCTGCTGCTACCAGGGGGCGATGCCGCGACTCGGCAAATTGATCGCTTGGCCTTGGCCTTGCTCCAGCGCAGCGGCGAAGCCTGGAGCGACGACCTCCCCTGCGTGGCCGCGACCACTCCCCACGAACGCCGACTGTTGGCCCAACTGCTGCACCGCGGCATCGGAGGGGCCGTCTCTAGCAGTGTGGGCCGATGGCTCGATGCGTTGGCTTCGCTGATCGGTATTCGTCAGGTGGTCGATTTCGAGGCCCAAGCCGCGATGGAATTGGAAGCGTTGGCCGATGCGCATATGCCCGCGGAGGCTGATTTTAGCGCCACACTTGGCCCCAACGATACCTGGATCTGGGACACCACGCCGATCGTCCGCTGTCTGCTGGCGGCTCTGCGTCGGGGGGAAACACGCGCCCAATTGGCCGGCCGCTGCCAAGCCGAGTTGGTCCGGGGCACCGTGGCTATGTGTCAACGCATCCGCGAACATTGGCCTTTCGACGATGTCGGCCTGTCGGGGGGCGTGTTTCAGAATGTTTGGATCTCCCAGCGATTGACGCAGGAGTTGACGGCGTTGGGGTATCGGGTTTGGCAGCATCAGCAGGTGCCGGCCAACGACGGCGGGCTATCGCTCGGCCAAGCCTGGGCGACGGCCTATCAACATGACTCGGCTACCAGATAACGGCGGACGAATTCTTCATTGAGGGTCACGCCCAATCCGGGCCGATCGGGAACTTCCATCCAGCCTTGGACCGATTGGATGCGTTCGACGGCCAATTCGTGCCGCAGGGGGGAATCTTCGACGCAGTCCTCGAACAAAAACGCATCGCGGCAGGTGGACAACCAGTGAATGCTCGCGGCCACCGTGATGGGACTGGTGTAGCAATGATTGCACAAGCGTGCGCCGATCTCTTCGGCACGGGCACGGATGTAGGCCGCATCGGTGAACCCGCAGCGGGAGATATCGACTTGGTAGACATCCAGGGCTTGAGTGTCGAGAAAGGGGCGAAACGACTCTCGACCACATTCGCTTTCGCCGGCCGCGATGGGGATCGGCGATCGATCGCGTAACCAGCGGTAGCCGGCAACGTCGTCGGGACGCAGAGGTTCTTCGAGCCATTCGGGGCGAAACTCGGCAAAGGCAACGGCACGACGCAGGGCGGTACGTGCATCCCAGACACAGCCAGCATCGATCAACAACGTCGCGTCGGGGCCGATGCCTTCGCGGGCACCTCGCACTAGATCGATGTCGACCTGCTCACTTTGGCCCATAGGTTCCCAACCGAACTTGACCGCAGTGTAGCCGGCTTCGACCCAACGTCGGCCAATGTCGGCGGTCTGTCGGCCATCGCGTCCGAACAAGATCGACGCATAGCCGCGAACTCGGTCGTGCTGTTTTCCGCCCAGCAGACGATGGATCGGCTGATCGAAATATTTGCCTTTGATGTCCCACAGAGCGACATCGATCGCGGCCATCGCGGTAATGCCGACGGCTTTACGACCGTAGTACATCGTCCGGCGATACATTTTCTGCCATAGGCGTTCGTGCTCCAGGGGATTCTCGCCGATGAGCAATTGCCGCAGTCCGCAAGCGATGTTATGGCTGAACGGTGCGTCGATGATGGCCTTGACGACTTCCGGCGAGGAGTCGGCTTCGCCGATGCCTTCGATCCCTGCATCGGTGCGAACGCGCACGAGGACGCTATCCTGACTGCTGGCGGTCTTGGCTTCCACTTGGGGAATGCGAAGGATTTGGCAAACGATTTCGGTAATTTTCATAGCACATCTCATCTGCTGGGCTAGGGAAGAAAACTCCCAGGTTGGCAGGAAGCGGATGCCTGCACTATGGCGGATCGCACGATGGATAGCAAGCACCGGTTGCTCGAAAGTGGCCCCCTTCTCCCGAGCGGGGGGCGTCAGCCCCGTGTCTTGCCCCTCCTCGTGCCTTGCCCCCATGTCGTGCCGCTTGCCGTGCTGCTTCAGCCTACCTTGTCGTGCCTCCCGTCTGCCGAAGGGAGGACGAGCAAACCTAAGATCCTCGGGACAAAACCGTTGCTGCCCCTTGCCTAACGGAGGGGCTTTTGCCAAGCTACAGATACAGAGCAGGAGGTCCAAGATTCCGTTTCCTCTACCGGAAGCAGCGCATGTCGAGCTTGTTTGCCGCCGATCATTCGCCGTTGTACCGCTTCATGTTCCATGAATGGTACTTCTCCTGGCCGATGTTGCTGATGTCATTGACTGGCTTGGCTTTAGTGATTTGGCGTCTGCTGCTGAACTTCTCGGCACGCACCAATATGGACGAGTTCTTGCCGGCGTTCCAAGAAGTGTTGACGCGGCAAGGCATCGAGGCGGCCACCGAATTCTGCAAAGCCCAGGACGGCATGATTCCGCGGAAATTGTATGTGGCTGGCTTGGAATCATCTCGGCAGGGGACTGCAGCCATGCGTCGCACTATGGCCAACGTCATCGAATTGGAAATTCTGCCCGATTTGCATTTCCTGCTAGCACCTATCTTGGCGATTGCGAAAATCGCCACCATGGTCGGTCTGTTCGGCACGGTAGTCAGCATGATCAACACTTTCACCGAACTGAGCCAGCAGAAGGCCGGCGATGTCAAAGGTGTGAGCAGTCAAGCCCAAGCCATCGGCTTGGCGTTGTTTGCCACGGCGATGGGGTTGATGACGGCGATTCCGTTGGTATTTTCGCATGTGTTGTTCAAAGACTGGATCGCTCGCTTCGAGATTAAGATGAAAGCGGCGGCTCTGAAATTGATCGGCGTGATGCAAAACTACAAGCCCCCCGGCAGTGGAGCAAGTTCCCGCAAGGACGAAAGAGAAGTGCCCGCCGCAGGCACCGCAGTCAGCCGAGAAATCCGGTCCAAAGGCTAGCGAACGCTCGAAGAAATACCGAACGCTCGAAGAAATACTTGGTTTGCAGCGGACATTGCCCACTGCATTGGTTCCATCAGCTCAGCAGGTCAGTTGCGTTCACCTGAAACGTCCTCGTCCCCCCTGGCCCGGCCCCAAGGCCGCTGCCCAGTAGTAGGCCAAGGCTTAGGGATGGCGGTTCCCCACGGGCATGGGAAGACGACGACGTTGGCCGGGTGCTTGACGAGTTTGCCCCCACCGAGTGCCACAATTGCTTCGCCAGTTGCGGCTAACCGACCGCTATACCATCTCGGGAAACGCTCTAGCCCCGCCGTTTAAGACACGCCGGGCGGAGGATCGATCGGATATGAATGACATCTTCGCTTGCCCCAGACCACATCTTCGCTTGCGCCGAAACACGGGGGGCTGATGCCCCTCGTTCGGGAGGAGCATCGAGGATTTCGATCGTTTACGCATGACGAACGTCTGCCCGCCCCGTCGCCCGGGGAACATATTCCGTCCGGCGTTCGACGAATTGGTGCGTGACGTCGGCGGGGATTTTGACTACAAATACTTTCAGATGATGCGTGTGAATTAGATGCCTCCTCGTTGGCCTGTCAAGGAATGCATCCGTGAGTACCGAACCTTCCCTTAGTGCCAAGGTCCATGCCGCTCGCGAAGCGCTCGATCGCCATGTCCGCGAAATCGTACAATGGCACTTCAGCCCCGATACGGGAACGCCATTTTGGCTGGAAAAGGCCAAAACCTATAAGTTCAATCCACTCAAAGATATTCAAGGCTTTGACGACCTGAAACTGTTCGGCACCTTTGAAGATGATTGGCTCCGTGGTGGCCCCGTCGATCGCTGGATTCCCCGTGCGTATGCCGATCGCAGCAAATACAAAGTTTACGTCTTCGAGACGGGAGGCACCACCGGCTTGCCCAAAACGCGTGTGGTCATCGACGATTACAAAATCGACTACGAAATGATGTCCGACACCCTCCCCGATCAATACTTCCCCCGCGGCTCCAACTGGTTGATGCTCGGTCCCTCGGGGCCGCGACGTTTACGCTTGGCCATCGAACACTTGGCACAGCATCGCGGGGGGATCTGCTTCTGCGTCGACCTCGATCCGCGGTGGGTCGTCAAATGCCTGAAGGAACGCCGCTTCGACGAAGCCAATCGTTACAAAGACCACGTCATCGACCAGGCGTTGACCATCCTGGCCGGTGGGCACGACATCAAATGCATGTTCACCACACCGAAGTTGTTGGCCGCCCTCGATGAGGCCCTGCGGGCGGGCAAACTCGAAGAGAAACTTCGCTCCATCGGCAAACCGGTGCCTCGCGGCGGAGTGCGTTCGATCAAACAAGCGGGCATCCTGGGCATTTTCAGCGGCGGCACCGAATTTACCCCCCAGTTCACCCGCGAAGCCTACGAAGAAATGCTCGACAACGGCGAAGTCTACATGACTCCCACCTATGGCAACACGCTGATGGGACTGGCTTGCTCCAAACCGATCGGCCCGCATGACGGCTTCAAGATCACCTACTACGCCCCGCAACCCCGGGCCGCAATCCAAGTAGTGAATCCGAAGAACTTCGATGAAGTCGTTCCTTATGGCGCGACGGGGCGGGTGTTGCTGACCACGCTCACCAAGGAATTTTTCGTGCCGCGCTTCCCCGAACGTGACGAAGGCGAACGCGAACCCCCTTACGAAAAGTTCCCCTGGGACGGTGTCAGTGGCGTGCGTCCGTTCAGTGAATTGGCGGCCACTACGGTCGTTGGTGTGTACTGAAGGTGCCTTGGCGATGTCCCGATCGCGCGGGTTGCTGGTCGGCATACTGAGCATGCTGCTGGCCGCGATGGCTTGGTTGGTATCGCGTGAGCCACGCTTATGGGGTGGATCGACGATCGCGATGCCTTTGCCGGTGCCCGAAGGGGATCAGGAGATCGCCTGGATTCACACGGTCATCAACGCGGCCAGTTGGGAACGCTTCGTCGCCGGTGCTTTGCACGCTCGGCCGTCGCTGGGCGACATCGAAATCGACGACTCGCGGGCGTTCCTCGAACAAAGCACCGATATTCCCGAATTGGTGCTGCGTCGCAACGGCAGCGTCGGCAAATTACGCATCCGCTGGTACAAAGTCAACAGCGAAGCGAACATTCCGTATTGGGCCGGAGCGTTGGCCCGTCGTTCGCCGGCCCCTTTGGCCATCGTCGGCGGAGGAACGAGCGATCGAGCCGTTGAACTGGCAGTCGCCGTGGCCGGGCAACCCACCTGGCGCGGCCCGAAGCCGCTGCTGTTTTTCACCACCGCGACGGCCAACCACATCACGCTGCCCGACGATGCCACCGGCTTCAGCCAAGACCTGATGCAATTGTACCCGCAGCGGAGCTTTCGCATCTGTTTCACCGATCAGCAAATTGCCCAGGCGATCCTCGACTTTGTTTGGCAAGCGCCGGACCTTCGGCCCCAAGGGTGTCTGCTGGCCAGCCTCAGCGCGATTCCTCAGGCCGCTCAGGGGCCAACGAGTGCCGCCGTCTGGGGGACGTTAGCGCTTTTGGCAGCCCAGACCGACGCGGCCGCCCCGATGTTTTTCACCATCCAATGGCAAGACGACCCCTATTCGAGCGACTTAGCCGACCAGTTCAAATCGGTGATGGATGAATCGTCCCACCAGTCGCGGCAGGTCCGCTTGGACAAAACCCTGCCGACGTTTCGCCGGTTCCATGCCTACCATCACGAAGTGCAGTACAGCGTGGGCAGTTTCCACCGAGTGACGGCAGTCGAAGCAAACGCGGTCGATTTCGTGCTAACACAACTACCGACGCTGCCGGGGCAACGGTCGTTGCTGGTCGTCCCGGCGGCACCCGCACCAACGCGCCGGGTGTTGAATGCCCTCAGCAGCAACGCGCCCTACGCGGGTCGGCATCTGGTGGCCGTCAGCGGGGATGCGATCAACTTCAACACGGTCTACCGCGATGCTGACCTCAGTTGGCCGACGCAAGCCCCGCGTATTCCGTTGGTGTTCTTCGCGCATCAAAACCCTGTGGCCTGGACCGTTGAGCCAGAACCACGCGGTCGGCTAGCGCGAGCGCCATCGACCACGGAACTTCTGCCGCCCAACAGTACCGAAGATGTCTTGCACAATGCCAACCTGGTTCGACTCATCGCCCAAGCGAGTTTCGACGCCACGGGGCTAGTGCCCGACTCCGATCGTTTGGCCGAACGTCTGCGGCAACGTCAGCCGGCTTTCTTCGATGCCGATGGCAATCGCTTGGGTGGAAGTGGCGAATATGTGCTGTGCCTACGACCGCGGATGGACGATCCCGCGTTGGGAAGTGCCCCGCTGGGGGTGATCGGCAGCCTGGAAGTCTGGCACCGCGATGGCCAACACCGCTGGAAACTGATACGCAGCTTGCCCATTGAATTGCCTTGACGCGAAGCGAACGGCGTCCAACAATACAACTTTCGTCGGAACCCCGATAGCGTTTGCGAACCTCCGAGAACGTCCGCGATACCCTCTGCGAGCCGATTTTATGCCGACACCGACTCCGCACCGTGGCCCGCGTGAATGGCTTTGGTTGATGGTTTCGTTGGCCCTGGTGGGAGGCGTTTGCGTCCCGCTGTGGCGGTATTTCCATTCCCCCGAAAAGAACGCCGAACTGCTGGCCAAATGGAACGAACGCCGACTTGGCCAATTGCTGATCGGTCCCGAACAGATCGCCTGCTACGTTTTTTTCACTTGGGCATCGCTGATTCTGCTGGGCCGATACCGCGAAGTACTCCGGCAACGCAACGCCTTTTACTTGGATCTGCTCCCAACCGACGAAGGGGCTCGCATTCTGCCGGAAGACGCTCGACCGTTGATGCGCAAGCTCGATCAGATCGTGGCCAAACGCGGCCCGTATATCTTGGCCAACATGGTCCGGCTGGGGCTGGGGAAGTATGCCATCAGCAAATCCGGCCCCGACGTGGCGGAAATCGTCCGCAATCAAGCCGAGGTCGAACAGAATCGCTTGATCGTCAGCATGGGGACCGTGCAGTACCTGACCTGGGGCATCCCCGCGTTGGGCTTTTTGGGCACTGTCCGTGGCTTGGCCGGGGGGATGAGCCTAGATCCGGGCAAAATCGATCGGCAAAAGTTCCTCGAACAAGTCACCGATCAACTGAGTATCGCTTTCGACTGCACCTTCGTCGCGTTGGCGTTGTCGGTGGTGCTGATGTATCTGTTGCACGCGGTCCAGAAGGCCGAAGACCTGCTGATTATCCGTTGCCAAGAATATTGCCAAGAGCATTTGTTGCTGCGTCTGTACGATCCGCAGCCGTAGAGAAGCGAACTGCGGGTCGCCCCGTTGCCTGTTCTGGCGCGTTTCCCACGAGTTTTCCTCGAGTCGCCCCTGTTTTTTCCTCGGAGGTCGAATCAGCGATGACAACCATCGAACCGCTAGCCATTGGAGTGTGTAGTTGGTCGTTGCAAGTGCGTAGCATTCCCGAACTGAAAGGATTGCTCGATCGATTGGGCATCGATGTGGTACAGATTGCCTGTGGTGATCCGCATCATGCTTCGTGGGACGAAGGCGAAGCGATGCCGCAAGCGGCTTTGCAAGCCGGTTTCCGTATGAGCGGCGCGATGCTAGGCTTTCCCGGGGAGGACTACACCTCGCCGAAAACCATCGAAAAGACTGGCGGTTTCGGCGATCCGGCCACCCGCCCCGAACGCTTGGAACGCCTCCGCTGGGCGTTGGCGCGGACCAAGCAACTGGGGCTAAGCGATCTAATGCTGCACGCCGGTTTTCTGCCGGAAGTGGGAGATCCGGCCCGCAAGTCGTTTCTCGACACCCTTGGCCAAGTGGCGCAAATGGCCGCGGAGTACGGCATCACCATCGCCTTTGAGACAGGGCAGGAAACCGCAGTGCTGCTACGCCGTACCCTGGACGATCTGCAAGCGCCGAACCTGAAGGTGAACTTCGACCCCGCGAACATGCTGCTGTACGACAAAGACGACCCGATCGCTGCCCTAGAACTGTTGGCCCCCGACATTCGTAGTGTCCACGTCAAAGATGCCAAACGTCCGACCGTACCGGGAGAATGGGGGGAAGAAGTCCCCTTAGGCCAGGGGCAAGTCGATATTCGCCGTTGGGTGCAAACACTGAAACGGATCGGCTACCAAGGGCCATTGTGCATCGAACGCGAAGTAGGCAACCAAGCACAGCGGTTCGCGGACATTGCCCACGGGGTACAATTCCTCCGCGAGTGTTTAGCCAGCTAAGCAAGCCCCACCAGCGACCTACTCTCTCTACCTTGGATTCTGCGAAACGAGCCTACCTGGAATTCCATGAAACGAGCAAGCCGATGACCTGCACTCCCTTGCAGGCACCGGCTCGCAAGTTCAGGCCCGGCCATCCTTGCCAGTGGCCCCACGAGTGACATCGATTCGACATCGCTGAGAACGCAAGCGGCTCCTCGCTCGCATCCCGACCCTCGTCTTCCCTGACGAATGCCTGGAGCCATACTGGCTCGGGGTGGATGTCGATCGATGATTCACTCCATGGCTCAAAAAATTTCCCCTGCATTGCTCCAGCAACGCTAACTGGTCGCAGGCCGCGAAACCATTCCCACTATGGACTTGCTCGGCGAAGGGGAACCGAGACGTTCTCCACCACGACGATTGATGGTGGGGGTCAGGACTGGATTCAAACCATTAGCGACGATCAATCCAGGGTGAATCCCCGAAAGGATATGACAGCAGCGGTCTCAGGAGGTTGTAGTTGCATGGCCGACGGGGAGGGAAATGCTTTCGCAATTCCATTGGTCCTCACTCCAGCGAGTCAGGGAAACGCCTGTCATGGGGCTAAAAGTTACCGTCTTTTGAGCAGAAGTCAACGGGAAAACCCACCTGCTTTTTTCATTGCCCCGCGTCCCAACCATTGAATTTTTAGCTACAGCTTTGGCACCATTTTCGCCGTGACAAGCTAGAAAATTTGGAGAGTACAGCTTGTTGAAGCGGGCAACCACTGTCCCTAGGTAGCCGGAAAGTGCTGCCCTTTGCCTCGGAGTGCAGACCGGCTTCACTTCTTGAGCATCGCGGCCTCGCGGCACAGCGAATGCACCAGCGTTTGCGAGTTCACTTCTTGAGCGTCGCGGCCTCGCGGCGCAGCGAACGCACCAATGCTTGCGCGGCAGCTGGCAGTTTGGAACGCAGCAGATTCGCTCCGTCGAACCAGCCGATCGGCTCTAGGAAAATCACATGATACTCGACGAACAAGGCCCCTTTCGGCTCGGCTAAACGGGTGATCTTCAGGTATTGAATGCCCCCGTCGTAGGGCTTGGCCTCGATCGGCGTGGTGTCGCCGTCGCGGGGGATCGGCTTCCAGCGGTTGGGATATTTGTCGTCGTTGCGGAACCGCGGATCGATCCGCGAGGCCACCACGATCGATTCCTCGCTGCGGCTGACACGCGACTGCCCGGTAACCCAGATTTCTACGCGGTCGAGCAGATCGAACCGAGCATGGCCGTAGCTTTCGTGTTTGGCATCCTCTGCCGAGAGTGTGATCTG
>CALEEC010000035.1 GCA_937949245.1 uncultured Gemmataceae bacterium
GGTTGAGCAACGCATTGGCAATCAACGCGAGGTAGTACGGGTCGTTCGCCGTCTTGGCGGCTTGCTTCAGAGCCGCGATTTCCACCGACAAATCGAGCTTCGCCAGATTGTCGGGGTCCGATTCCGTCAGCGACCAAACGATATAGGCGTTGGTCAAATGCGGCGGAGCAGCCCCGAAGTTGTCGATCGCTCGCGGATTGCGTTTGAAGCCGCCTTTGCCGTCGCGTTGGCCTAGGAGATACTGTTGCGTTCGCTGGATCATTTGTTCGTCTACCGTCCCTTTCGGCATGACTTTGGCCATGTCGCGGAATTGCATTAGACCGTAGGCCGTCAACGCTTCGTGCGGAGGTGCAGTACCACCGAACCACTCGTAACCTTGGCGGCCGCCTTCCGGTTTGAGGCACTCAAAGCTGGTGAGACGTTGGTAGCCTCGTTCGAGGAGTTCTTTCGCGCGTCGACTCGTTTCGGGACGAGCTTGATCGCTAGTGCGCAGGTAGTCGAGGATCATCACATTCGGATAGTTGGTCGTCGAAGTCTGCTCGAAGCAGCCATGCGGTTCGCGTAACAGACCTTCCAAACCTTGTTGCAGGTCGGCCAAAGTTGAAGGGTAGACGTTCAAGGTGACTTTCAACGAGCCATCCTTGAAATCCGGCAGGTGAAGTCGAACGGTCGCTTTGCCTTCGAGTGTGTCGCTGACCGAACCACTCACGGGGAAGCCGTCGCGTTGGATCCGGAGGGTACGTTCTACCGCGTCGTTGGGGCTACCCGCGTTGGTTTGGCTTTGCAGTTTCAGTGTCGCGATCCCTTCGCCAATCGTCGGCGTGAGCCGATAGATCCGGCTGGTTCGTTCGCCCGAAGTCAGTTCGATCCCGTCTTTCCATTCCGACTTGGTGCTCGTTGTCTCCGTGCGACTGGTGGTCGGAGGTTGGACTGTCAAGGATTGGGTTTCCAGCGTGTAGTTCACTTTGCGAGCGACATCGGAATTGTTGACGATACGCAAAGGCATGTCGATGCGATCGCTCGATGAAATTTCGTTGGGCAAGCGTGGTTCTAGATAGAACGGCTTGCTGACCGAAATTTCGGTTACTTTGGTACCGATACGTCCATCGAGGGTATGTCCTGCGACCAACACTTGATAACGAGTCACCGAGTCGGACAGGTCGAAGGCGACTTGGACATGACCCGATTCAGGCACCACTAGGGCGGGTTGCCACAACAAGGTGTCGGTAAAGTCGTTGCGAATCGAGTCAGCCGAGCGACCCGCACGGGAATGGGCGTATTCGCGGACCACGAAGGCTTGTTGGGTACGGTCGATGCTTTCGATCAGTTTCTGTCGGGCCAATTGCTTCTTTTCCACAGGATCCAGCGCGTTCAGACCTGGGATAGGTAGCCTGTCCACCGCCGGTGCAGGTTTTCCAAAGGGTGCGGGAGGCAGCGGCTCGGCCCGCTCGGCAAAGGCTGATTCTCCCTTGGCACGCATCATCAGTAGGCGTGCCCGCAGTTGGTTCAGCAGGGGCTGTTGAGGCTTAAATTGCTCGTTTTGCATGTCACGAAGTTTAGCCAAGTGAGGAGCATCCACATCGGGTTGCTGCTTCACCTTGGCATCCGCGAAATCTTTGTCTTGTTTCTTGGCGTTGTGATTTTCGGTCAGTTTAGCCTCTCGCTCGATTGCCTTTCGCTGCATTTCCATCGGGAGACCAGCTTCCCGCATGGGGGCATTCATTCTCCTCGGAGCCGCTTTCATGGGCGGCATCGGTCCGCCAGGAGGGGCAGGCACTGCGAGATGGTCATCAACCACTCGGCCAGGCCCAGCCGCTGGAGCAACCCCCATTCGATTCCCGAGCGCACCATCCGCTTCCGGCATCTTCTCGGCAGGTCCTCCACCTGGCCCAATCGGCGGCATCTCGAGGTTCATGGCAGGTAGAGCTTCATTTTGCAGGAAGACGTTTCCCGCATCATCGAAGAAATCCATGCCGTAGGCAGGGAACGAATCGCGTACCACGAGCGCTTGATCGTCGCGAAGAATGTTCATCATCGAGGTGACCAATAGCAACATGCATGCTGCGAAGGCCCCTGCGGAGGTGACATAGTAGGGCGTCGCACCTTGGACACCGCGACGAACTGCGATGACGAGGCAGCCCAGTGCCACCGTCACCAGCAAGATACCCACCGCGGGGATGGCCCATTTCTTGACCAGCGCTCGTTGGTTGAGCAACGCGGCCAGTTGAGTCGACGCTGCTTCGTACTCAAGGAATCGGTTCCGCCGTTCTTGCTCGATGGCTTGGCGTTCTTGGAGATACGGTTGCGAATGCGTCTGGGTTACTGCTGCAATCGCATCGCTAATACGTTGGTTGACTTGCTCGAATTTCGGCAGAAATTCGTTGGTCAGGCGTTCCTCTTCGAGTCGCACCGTTTCGATGGGCATACGGGCTTGTTGGCCGTTGCGTACCAACAGACTGCGGACCTCGGCCGGGGTGCTAGTATTATTTTTCAATTTGTGCGGATGGACTTCGACGAAGCGACGCCAACCTTGCGTGCCCAGCAGCAGATCGAGGGCGATCGGCGCTTTGGGATGATCGGTCAGGAAGAAATCGGCATGTTCGAGATCTTCGGGATGTTGCACTTCACCGGCGATCAGGAAGTGCGTCGGCATCAGCCGCATGGTTTTATCATCCCGTTGCGTGATGATGGATTGATTCACCACGGCCATCATGAGTACAGCGGGGGTTGCTTCACCGCTTTCGGTCAGCGTATCGACATCGATCGCTACCGAATCGCCGGGAGAGTAGCGAGATTTGTCGGGGCGAACATCGAAACGCAATTCTTGGCTACCGCG
>CALEEC010000036.1 GCA_937949245.1 uncultured Gemmataceae bacterium
TCCCGCGGGGTTCGACGCCATGCTGTGCAACCCCCCGTTTCGCAATGCCATTGAAGGTGCAGGGGCGGATGTTCCGCTTGGGCTACGCCCACGGCTACGGCATGGCACCTGTCTGGGAGGGACGGCCGACCTGGCCTACTACTTCCTCGAACAGATGCACCGACTGACGCGGCCGGACGGCACGATCGGCGTGATTCTGCCGCGAGTTTTTTTGTCCGCGCGGTCCGCCCGACGTTTGCGGCAGCAGTTGCAACAACAACGGCCGGTCCGTTGGCTTTATGCTCCCGAAGCGGGGAATTTGTTCGCCTCGGCTCGAGTGCGTGTCGCTTTGGCCGTCTTCGGCGGTTCTTCCCCTGCCGTTGCGGGAACCGAACCTCCTGCGGCGGTTGCGGGAACCGAACTTCCTTTGCGGCCCACGGTGTTCGATCGCTCGAATTGGTGGGAATGTCTGCGAACGGCCTTGCCTGAGTCGGCGTCCCCTGCGACCCGCTGGACCTTGGGGCATGGCTTCGACGTGCAAGCGGGGATGACTGCGCATTTGGCGTATCTTCTGCTGCCGTTTTTGCAAGAAGCAGATCCATCCGATGCCGATGCAAACCTCGGTGCCGATGCCGATGCGAATCTCGGTGCCGTCGAACCATCGGCACGCCGAGGGCTACGCTTCGTCACTGCGGGACTGATCGATCGCAATATGTGCCTGTGGGGGCAGCGGAAGTGCCGTTATTTGCGTCGGCACTATCAGCGGCCGATCGTTCGCGACAGCAGCGCCATGCCGGAGGAACTGCGTCGGCGTTTGCGTTTAGCGAGGCGTCCGAAGGTGCTGTTGGCCGCGGTCGCTGGGCCAGGCGAACGCCTCGAAGCCTTCCTCGATCCGACCGGTCGGTACTGCGGGGCGGTATCGACATGGATGATTTTCCATCCGGCCGACGATCTGTCGGCGTTACGGCAGGTCTGTGACTTGCTGCATGCGGAAGCCACGACGCACCGCGTTCGCCGCGAATTGGCCGGCGCGGCCCTAGGAGATGGCTTACTGACGATTCCAAAAGCATTTGTGCGTTCGCTGCCTTGGCCCGGTTTGCCGCTGCGATGCCCCTAGTTGGATCGTGGTACTTCGTGAGGTATCAGGAAACGACATGTCATCCGAGGGATGGTTCCAGCTAGGAAGGGCCAAGCATTTGTCGGACCGTCTGTTGGGCCAAACTTTCCAGCGATGACTGCAATGCCCAAGCGGGACTGTCTACTTGCGTTTTCCACGTCGAAGGCTGGCTATCGCCGGAGTCGCGGACTGAGGCCGTCCAGGCGATGGTGAACTCTCCTGCCTTCGCGGCGGGAGTGATTTCGTAGTGGATATCGATCAACGCGGGGAGTTCCGGGTCGGCGTCGGCCGGCAGTTCGATGAAGGCTACCAGATCCGCTCCAATGCCGGCCAACAACGCGGCTTCGATCCGGCCGCGAAGTTGCTGCGGGAAGTTTTCCGGCAACGTTGTCCCAGCGACACTGCGGCCGACGACACGCAACGTGACGATCGGTTGCGGTCGTTGCTTCAACGCATGCAACAACGCAATCGTACTTTCCCGCAGTTCGAGTTTTTCGGAGACGGCTTTCACCCGCTGGATCACCTGATCATAGCGTTGGTCCAACGCTGCCTGGAAAGCAGCACGATGTTTGGTGTTTCGGCCATCGATCAGGTACAACCGCAGATCGGAGGTTCGCATCCCCTGCAACCGAATGTGCTCAGCAAGGTAGTCATCGCGTTCGGCGATGTTGAACTGGCGCAACGGATAGATCAGCAGCAAAGGCACGACCACAATCAGGGCGTAAGCCAACCAACCACTAGAGCCACGATCTTCGACCAATCGCGGCGTCGGAATGACGGGTTCGCTGGTAAGTTGAGCTTCCGTGATAGCGAACAAATGGCTGTTCTCTCGAGTGGCCATGATCGAGCGGACGGTGACGCTCATCGCTCCCGGCGAAGGTGGGGGAGAACTTTGCATGGCCAGTTGTTCCCGAAGATGCAGTAAACAATTGAGAAAGGTCACCAACTCGGTCGCCTTTTCTTCTGAAGGGATCTTTACCGGTTTGGTCCTACTGCGATCGGTGTCGGGATCTCCGAGTTCGATTCGCACAGTGGAGTGACTATAGCCATCGCTTTTAAGATGATGCGTGACGGTAGCCTCTTCCAAGCGATCTAACGAGGTCACCTCAATAGACGTTCCCGATACTTCCCACCAATAAGCGGCATCGACGTACAGGAAGTGGCCCAAGTAGTGCGGTGAGCTGGAAAGTCGATAGACGCGAATGCCGGCCAAAAGCATCCATCCGCCCAACAAGATGCCGGCCGCTTGCAACAAAGTGTTTTGCAACGGATCGTCGAACGAAGGCACCGTGGTGAAAAAAGTGATGCCCAAGATAAGCAGGCCGACGACGATGCCGATCAGCGGCAGCGACGTGGAATTGGGGACATACACCCCAGGCGATTCCCGGCCACGTGTGTTGCGGATATGCTGGAGATACGCCAGCGAATCTTCGTCGATGTTGTACGAGGTGAAACTTTGGGAATACATGGGAGCCTCGATCAATCGGCCATCAAGTGCGGGACGAATCGGGAAGTGTTCTGCGTGATGAGGGTGTCATCTTCGCGAATGCCGATGCCGCAGGCGACATCCCCGACGACCCAAGATCCAATTACCGGATAGCGTCCCTCGAACGGTTTGAGAGGGACGAGTTGTTGATAAACGCACGGTGAATCTTCGTAGAATCCGCTAGTACGGTACGTTTCTTGGCCATTGACCACGACGCGAATATTCGCTCCTTCGCGAGCATGGATCGGCTTGCACACATAACTGCCCGGCAACGGATCGAACGATGCCGGCAGCAGATACGGACAGTTGGGAAACCGAGCGTACAACAACGGCAAGATCGACTTGCAACTAAGTACCATCTTCCAAGGTGGTTCCAGCCAACGCATCGAGGTTTCCAAAACGTGCGGGCCGAACTCTTCGCGTAAGATCCACTCCCACGGATAGAGCTTGAACAATTGCTCGATCGGTTCCTCACGGGCATCCACGAAACAACGCCGAACGCGATCCCAGCCGATCTGCTCGATGTCAAGGTAGACCGTGTGGAAGCCTGCTTGAATGGCGGTATCGCGGAGATATTCGACGGTGACGAAATCTTCCGATTGATCGGCCATCGCCGCGAAGTGGAGCGGTCGAGCATCGCGTTGGTACAAAGCCTGCCAAGCCTCGATCAGGCGTTCGTGAATGCTGTTGTATTGATCGCCCCGCTCGTCGATATCTTTCAGCCAAAACCACTGCGCCACGGCTGCTTCGACCAAGGCTGTCGGAGTGTCGGCGTTGTACTCCAGCATCTTGGGCGGACCACTGCCATCGTACAGCAAGTCGAATCGGCCATAGATCGAAGGATCGTCGGCTTCCCAACTGCGGATGACCCACTCGTGATATACTTCGGGAATCAGGAAAAGATTCAATTGCC